>JAZLKL010000133.1:0-9758 GCA_045597585.1 Bacteroidaceae bacterium
CTCAATGTCATTCTGCGCATCATTGGCCTTGCTGGCTGGCACGGCCTCAGCCTTGTTTGCCTTGGCAGGCTTGCCATTGAGCACACCGTCGATGGTTTGGTCTATGGTGCGGTCAATCTTATCGGTGACCTTCTCCTTCACTTTATCCTTGATTCTACCCAAGATGCCCTGAGCCTGAGCCTCGCTTGCACTCAATGCGGCAAATGCAAAGGCCATAAGAAATACTTTCTTCATAACTACAATTTTTAAGTGCTTTTATTAGTTTGTTTTTTATAATTATTTCAAAATTAGTGGTTTTGGCTACAAAGTTAAACATTAATTTTGTTCCAGCAAAGAAAACGCCATATCTTTGTTCATTTTATCGCCAAAGATGTGGAAATTGGTATCAAATAGCATTTTCAGCCACATTTTACGTTTCCGACTGCAAAGGTAGGGCTTTTTGCGCGATTGTGCAATACCCCAAATGGGGGTAATTCACAACAAAAACCACCCTTTGACATATTGGGTTCGATTACTGAGATAAAATTCTACATGTTTTTCTTGGTTGCATCAATAATAATGCGTAAATTTGCATGCAGAACAAGCAAGTGTGGTATCGCAACATGAATTGCCACGCAAATAGTAACTATTAATCACTATAATTTAACATTAAAATGAAAAGACTACAGTTTATTTTCGCACTCGCCTTGACAGCACTTCCTGCCATGGCAAAAGACAACACCCCTGCACTCATCACCACAGTTCAGCAGCAAGATGGCATAACCGCCTCTTTGCAGTCGCAGTTTAATGAGACAAAGCAGCTCGTGGTCAATGCCCCCACACACTTCAATGGCATGGAACTGCCCATCAGCAACACCAAGAAGGTGACGCTCACCGTGGTAAAATCCACCCCCAACGGCTTTGGCAGCGATGACGAAGAGGCCTGGATCAATGAGCATCGCAGCGGTATGTCGTATCGCCGGTATTGGTTTGGCGACATGAAGCCCACCGAGAAGACCCAGAAGTTCTACAACATGCCCCTTACGCTGGGCAACCTGTGGAGAAGCACAGTAGAGGAGCACGACGGCTACAACGTATTCCTCTACGGCGAGCATAAATTCCCCGACATGGAATGTGGCTACGACCCCTACCTGGCTGTCGTAACCAATCCCGAGGTGACACGCATCGAGAGGGTTATCAGCTTCAGCAATGTGCGCGATGCCTTCAAGAAGATTGTGATGACGAACGTCTCGGGCGGATTCTCCGATTTTGCCACCCCTGCATACTATGGTTGCACCTTTGAGGGTAACACGATGTACGTGGCCATCTCGCACAACACCTATTCAAGCTCGTCAAAAGGCAAGAACTCATATCTGGCTGCCGTTGACATCAACACAGGTAAGATAAAGTGGATGACCAAACCGCTGACATGCAACTCGCAGTTCGTCATTACCGGAAACAGCATTATCTGCGGTTATGGCTTCTCGGGCGAAAAGCACTTCGTATATGTAGTGGACAAGAACACTGGCAGAAGAGCCGGCACCATACTGGTAAAGAAAAGCCCTGAACTATTCTCGGTTATGGGCACGAAAGTGTATAGCCGCATGTATGCCTACGACTACACATTCAACATGAAATAGCATTTGGCTCATCAAAAATACTTAAAAAAACGAATTATTCATGGAGTTAAAAGGGAGTTCTTTGTCACAAAGAACTCCCTTATGTTTAATCAAACTTCAGTAGATGAATTCGCCCCACCCTATCCTAACGAACTGATTTGCGCCATTGTGAGGGCGACATGTCAAAGCGCTTGCGGAAGGCACGAGAAAAAACGGATTGATTACTGAATCCACTCTGCAAAGCCACCGACTCAATGTTCAAGTCAGGATCGTTCAGCAACGTCAAACTCTCCTGTAAGCGAAACTCGTTTACATATTCGTAGAACGAGCAACCTACCACACGATTGATGTACTGGCTGAGATAGGTTCGGTTTACCCCCACTCGCTCGGCAAGCGTCACAATATCGAGCTCCGACTGACGGTACAAATGGTCTTCCTGCATCAACCTGTTCAGATTCTCCACCCACAGAGGTACCTTGATTGCCACCTCTTCTACCTCTAGTTCTTCATCAGGAGACGTTTCCGACTCGTCCCCATCCTTCACGTCCACGCCCCCATCGGCTTGCAAAGTTTCAGACACTTGCGGGGGTGAAGCCACAGGAGTCACACCAACCTCCGTGACAGCATTCTCGGTCATGCCAGCGGATGCATCCTCAATCACCTTGTCGGTTTCTGCCACCACGTTTTCAGCCGTCTTTACAGAGACAGGCGATTCTGAGTGACGTTTATCCGGCTTTGCCAGTTCATCCGTATTAACTATTTCATCGGTGATCATTTGAAACTCTTCCTGCTGCAAAGCATACATTGTGAAACGCAAAAGAAGGCAAATAAGCAGCAGGTAATACACAATCCATACCCATTGCATGTGCGGAAACAGCACGATGTAGGTACACAGCACCCCCAGCAACTGGGCAGGAATGGTGAGCTGACGGAACCAAAGAGTGGTTTTATGCGACACATTGGAGTACTTCTCGAGCATCTTCTTATCCCACAGATGAAGGTAGTAGAGTGAAATGAAGAATAACAAAAGCTGCCAGAAGTAAGTTACCGCGAATGCAATCCAATACACCATAGGATTGGTGTACTGGAAGACGAAATTGATGACTAATAAAAATATATAAGGTAATGAGTACGAAACCCAATGCCATAGCTTAACCTTCGCCTGCATCAGTACCATAGCCTCAATGGTCAGGAAACCATAGCTCGCCAGCGCCATAATGTCGATTACAGCCTGCCACAAGTCATTCTGGTAGGGAAGAAGGCAAGTAGTAAGGGTTTGCAGGAAAAGGTTAATAAAAACACCCAAAGTAAATATACCAATATATTTCTGCTTTCGGTTGGGTTTGGTGCGCAATCCATCCACATGGAACCAACTTCCACGGAAAAGTGCCACCGTAGCCATCAAAGCAACCATAGTTGCGGCACCCATCAACGCAAATAAAAGAAAAGATAGTTGTGGTATCATGATGCAAATTTAGTATTTTCATATTAAAACAAAGAAACAATTGGCAATATTTTTTTGTCTATGCGTAAATTTTTGTCTATGCGTACACGAAATTTGTCATTTCGTACATATTTTTTGATTAAAAGTACATTATTTCGGATAATATTACCAAAAAATTTGGTATTCCAAAAAATGTTCGTACCTTTGCATTATCAAAACAAAGAGAAAACAACATATATTATATATTAGATTAGAGGTTGATTGTCGTGAGACACGTAAATCTCAATTTTATCTCATTTCTTCATATAGAAATATCTTATCTCCAATTAATCAGAAATGAGCTAAAGGTTGAATATTTGCATATTAATATCACCGAATCATTTATGATTATGATCTAGCTAAAGGAGGCTGTCGTGAGACATCCTCTTTTTTTGTGTTCATAGTTCACAATTCATAGTTCATAGTTGGCTGGCACAAAGTTGCTAGCACATTGTGCGTTGTAAACTATGAATTATGAACTATGAATTATGAACTATGAACTATGAACTACGAACTATTTTCGTGCTCGTATGATGGCATGCTTGCCATCGTGCATAGTAGTGGCAAAGAAATACAAATCGCCACCCTCCTTCAGTTTGAGCCTCTTGCGCAGGTCTGCCACGGTGGCAGGGAAGTTACGTACGGTAAGATTGGCCTTAGTGATGCCCGAGAGCATTTCCTTTAGCCCCGCCTTGCTGAAGTCGCCTATCCGTTCGATGCTGAATGCACGTCCTGGAAAGCCCTCCACGTAAGTCTCGCTGACAAAGAGGTTGCTCATGGCATGCAGCTTGGCCACACCCAGATGCTGGCAAAGGTAATCCTGCACACCAGCCTTCAGCACGGAGGCATTAGGCTCATACAAATAGCGTGCCTCAAATTGTCCCGTCCAGATGTCGGGATTCACTCTTTCCTCATTCTTCAACACCGAGAAACATTCCTTTCCTTCCGAGATGTTTTGGCTTTCCAAAATGTTGTGACCTTCTAAAATGTTATAGCCTTCCAAGACGCTTGGGCTTTCCGAAACGTTATGGCCTTCCGAAACGTCATGGCCCTCCGACCTTATGTCGGCACAAAGATAGGTCACGCCTGCACTACGACACTCGTTGTCTATCACCAGCAGCACCTCCTTGCACTCACCCTGTACGCTCACCACATGCACCTCCGCCACATTTCGCAACTGACGGACAGCCAGGGTGATGTCGAGCATGGGTGATAGCTTCAGCATCACGAAACGGGCACTACGCGACAGTTCGTCCTGCAACGTGATGACGTTGGGAGTACAGTCCTCCAGAGCCACCACCTTGCGCCCCACGTCGTCACGACGGGCAGGGTCAAGATAGACAAGCGTATGCGAGGGAAAAGCCTCATCGGCATACAAGGCAAGGTCGATGGGTGACTTTTCGTTGACCACAAGGGCATGATGCATGCCAAGCAAGTCGAAGTTATGGCGTGCAATATCACATAGATGCGGTTGCATCTCCACATACACCGCCCTACGAAACGAGCGTGCCATGTAACTGAAGTCGATACCAAAACCTCCGGTGAAATCGGCCAGAAGGTCACGTTCTGCCCCATTCAGCAGACGATCCACCACCCTTTGCTTGTACAAGGCGGTTGCCTCGCTCGAGCATTGCTCCATACTGATGCGGGGAGGAAACCACATGCCCTCCGTGGCTGCCCATCGAGGCAGTTTGCGCCGTGCCTGCTGCCACCCTTCTATCTGCTGAAGGCACCAGAGCGCGTCGATGCCCTCTGGTGCCTTCTTCAAAGCAAGTGCCCGCACATCGTCCGTGCGATGCTTGGCTATGTATTGCTCGTTAGTCAAAATCATTGTTATGAAATCATCCGCACATCAGCAGGATGATGAGCTGTGCCGTAAGGATGCGCATAAACATACTCAAGGGGTACACGGTTGAGTAACCTACGGCAGGTGCCTCGTTGCCGGCCGTCTGGTTGGCAAAGGCAAGTGCTGGGGGGTCGGTGGTACTACCGGCTATCAGACCCATCAGGGTGCAGTAGTTAAGCTTCAAGAACTTACGTGCCACTATACCCATGATGAGGATGGGCAGTACGGTAATGATGAATCCGCACCACACATAGGTCAGGCCGTCGCCATTGGCTACCGTATCCACGAAGTTGGCACCTGCCTTGATACCCACGCTGGCCAGGAAGAGTGCCAGACCTATCTCGCGCATCATCAGGTTGGCGCTGGTGGTGGTGTAAGCATTTATCTTGAACTTATAGCCGTATGCTCCAATGGCAATGGCGATACACAAGGGACCGCCTGCCAAACCCAGTTTGACGGGAGTAGGCACACCAGGAAGTGCAATGGGTATGGCACCAAAGATGATGCCGATGAAGATGCCGATGAAGATGGCTGCCACATTGGGGTGGTCGAGCTTCTTCATACTGTTACCCATCTTGGAAGCCACTCGATCTACAGCATCCTCGGGACCTACCACCACCAGTCGGTCGCCAATCTGCAGGCGCAGGTTGCTCTCGGCAAAGAGGTTCATGTCGCCACGGCGCACACGGGTCACATTCACGCCATACACGCTGCTGAAGTGCAACTCGCCCAGCGTCTTGCCATTCACGGCCTCCTGTGTCACCAGGATGTGCTTGCTGACCATGGGAACGTCCTGCTCTTCCCACTCTACGGACTCTTCAGGACCGATAAACGCCTTGATGGCCTCGGCATCGGCTTCGGCACAGGTGATGTAGAGCTTGTCCTCGTTGCCCAGCACGGTGTTACGGTTGGGTATGCTCACATGGCCGCTCTGCAAGATACGGCTGCATACGAAGTCGCGACCCAGGAACTGACGCACCTGATAGATGCTCTTGCCCAGCAGGTAGGGGTTACGTGCTGCTACCGTCATGCGGTGAGGTATGGCGTGTGGATTGGCAGCCTTCTCCTGCTCGATGGCATCCTGCTCATTCTTGAGCGAGGTGCGAGTGAGGTAACGGATGGCTATCGTAGCCATGATAATACCCACAACACCAAGTGGATAAGCGCAGGCATAGCCGTTGGCGATGGTGGGGGCAGAGCTGCCGAACACGGTATTGCAAGCCTCGGTGGCTGCACCCAAGCCGGGGGTGTTGGTGATGGCTCCGCAAAGCACACCTACCATCATAGCCAGATTCTGGCTGTTCTCTCCCTCGGGGGCATCGCCCTTATAGAAAATCATGAAATACAACACGATACAACACGCCACGTTGAGCATGATGATGCCAAGTGCAATGAGGTTCATCTTGACACCGCCTGCCTTGAAGCTGCTCACAAAGCCAGGTCCCACCTGCAAACCGATGCAATAGACAAAAAGAATAAGACCGAAGTCCTGCACGAAAGTAAGCACGTTGGAGGTTCCGGTAAAACCAAAATGTCCTGCCACAATACCTGCAAAGAGTACAAAGGTAACACCCAGGGAGATGCCATTCTTCTTACCGCCTATCTTCATGCGACCGAGGAAGATGCCCACGGCGATGACGATAGCATAGAGAAGCACTATGTGCCCTACTCCATCAGTTTCAGTAAAGAGTTTCTGTAACCATTCCATATAATAAACAATCAATTTATTTTCAAACACTCTCCGTAAGTTGGACAACTTTGCGGACACTCTCTCCGCTCATCTCCAGCACGTAGTTCACAAAAACAATGCAAAATTACAAAAAAAGGAAATACGCGCATACATATTTCTTAAAAAATGTAAAAGAATACTGATTATTTGCTATCTGGATACACCACATCACATGCTTGAAGCACGTCAATCAGGCAAGCCTCAATATACTCATCCATAAATTAGTTGTTTTGTGCGCTTTTTGTGGATACACAATTTATTGCGAGTTGCCTTTTTTATGGCAACTCGCAATAAATCAAAGAATCAAATGAATCGAATGGCCGCTACGCGCCGCAAGGGTTAGTCTGAGACAGGACGAACCTGGAACCCGAGGTAACGACTGCCGTAGTTCGACGGATTGACGCTCGACGAGTAGAAGTACAGGTAGTAGGCGTAGTAGGTATTGCTCGAGTAGAGCGACGAAGACCAATAGTAGCCATACGACCCACCATAGTAGTGCGACGTGTCGCTCACGAGGCCAGAGGCGGGGAAGAAAAGCTTGTTTGTACCATCGCAGAAGAGAAGACCTGCTACGCCATCGTAGTTACTGCACCAGTAGATGCCCTTGGCAGTGGTTGACTTGCTGCCTGTGGGGAGAGTACTGCTGATGTAGCTTCCTGTACCACCACAAGCGGCGTAGAGGTCCTTGAAGTCCTGGTGGGTAGGCGTGCGCCAGCCTTCACCCCAGTCGGCATGGCTTGTCACGGCATCGTGGGCAGCATCGGGCGTGGTGCCGGTGTATGAGGGGTAGGTCTTATAGCCGCTTGAGAATCCACTCTTCCAACCACTGAAAGATGCAGAAGTGCCCGACCAGCTGATACTGGTATAGCGTGGAGTGGTCTCACCCCAGGCATAGAAGTCACCGGCACAGGTGGCATAGCTGCCAGCCACGGTGGTAGCGCCGAGGTTCATCGTAGCCCATTTCTTGCCACCTATCTCCACGTAGTCGTGGGGAGGTGCAGGTGCCTTCACGTCGGCCGTCCACCCATAGGCCTTGCCCCCCACGATGTTCTTGCCGTTGAGCTTGGCACTGTAGGTCTTGTCGGCAGTGCTGAGTGTGGCGGTCAGGTCTTTGCCGCTGAGGTCCTGCTGGGGCAGCATGAGGTAGAGGGTGATCACCCCACCGGCTACCACGCTGATGCCCGTGCTCGAGCTCGTCACCAGGCTAAGGGAGATGGAGCCTTCTTCATCAATCTTGTAGGTACGGGTAGCATCGGTGATATTGAAAGTACCCTCGCTGGCAAGTGCCTTGCCGCTGAGCGTGAACTCGGTGAACACGCCTGCCTCGGGCACGGTGAGCTGGAAGCGGCATATAGCGCCGAGGTGCATGAGGTCGAAGTTGGTGAGCTTGCCGGGGTTCTTTGACGTGGCCGTGGTGGCGGTGCTGTACTGGAAGTCCTTAGCCCCCAGATGGCTGAACGTGCCGTTGGCCGCCTGTACCTGTCCGTTGTAGTCAAAGGCAATCTTCGTCTTGTCCGTCTGGTTGCCGTCGTAGGGCGTGAAGGCGAAATACGATGCACCCTCGGTCAGCAGGAATCCGTTGGCCTTGAAGGTAGCCACCTCTGAGTTGGCGCCGTCCACGAGGTCGAAGTTGGTCATGCCCGATGCCTCGCCTCCGCTGTAGATGGCGAGCTTGTCGCCCGTGGCCCACTTGAAGGTGATGATAGGTCCTGAGAGGTCGATGACGGAGCGCGTCTCGCCCTCCTCGTCGAAGGCTGTAAAACTCTGGGTGGTAGCCATGGCAAGGCCATCGCCCGTGTACTGGTTCTCTGCCAGCTCATCCTGGCTGCACGATGCCATCAGCACAGCGGCTGCCAAGGATAAAAATAACGATTTCTTATTCATAGGTCAAATATTATTTTTTAGTTTTTGTTCTGCACCTCCGTGCCTGCAAGTGGTGGGTTAAACAACATCATATTGTAAAACTTCTCCAAATCAGACGCAAAGGTACAACATTTTTTGGCGAAAAGCAAGAAAAAAGGAAAAAAAGAACGACCCCTCCCCAGCCTTCCCCCGTGAGGACTGGGGAGGGGTATTGTCATCCTTCGCTTTGCACACGGGTTGAACACGCTTTGCTTACGTCTGGCTTACGTAAAAACACGTAAGCCAGACGTAAGCCAATTGGGCGAAGATAGGGTGATGGTTGGAGGAAAAAAAGAGAAAAAAAAGACTCTTGTTTTCCGTATGCAAAGATACAAAATAATTTGCCGTTTTGCAAACATTTTCATAAAAATCATGGGCACAACTATCTGCTGCATGGGGGTTAAACACAAAGAAAAGCCACCCAACCCCCCAGGACAGCCCCCCCCCCCCCAGGGGGGGTAAGATGGGTGCATACGGCTGCGCGGTGGACGAGGGCTGACTCGCTGACTGGCTGGCTCGCCAGCAAAAAGCTTTGCGTTCAATAAAAACCACAGGAAAAAGAGCCTATATTTTATAAATAATGTAAATAGTGAATTTAAAGGGCAAAAAAATTTGGTTGTTTGAACAAATAGCAGTAAATTTGCATCGTATTTAAGGGAGTGAGCCATAAAAGAAATCAGCAACCATGATGCCACGTCCCGGAGATACACCTTGAAATCTATAGAAAATCATACATACAACTTTTAACAAAATATTGGAAATCAACACATTATTTATTTTATTCAACTATGGCAGATAGTAAAGAAAGACTTTTCTCTGATTTTACTGCGCCCTCTCGTCAAGAATGGCGTGAGAAGATTGAGGTTGACCTCAAGGGTGCCGACTATCAGAAGAAGATGGTTTGGAGAACTAATGAAGGTTTCTCTATGGAGCCCTTCTACCTCAAAGAGGATGTGGAGAAGCTGGCTACCGTAAATGCACTTCCCGGTGAATTCCCCTACGTTCGCGGTAACAAGAAGGCCGACAACGAGTGGTTTGTTCGTCAGGACATCAAGTGCGAGTGCCCCAAGGAAGCAAACGAGAAGGCGCTGGACATCCTGAACAAGGGTGTGAACAGCCTTGGCTTCACCATCCCCGCCGACAAGCTGAGCGCCGAGTACATCGACACCCTGCTGGAGGGCATCTATGTGGAGTGCGTGG
>JAZLKL010000134.1:0-24623 GCA_045597585.1 Bacteroidaceae bacterium
GTACTGGTTCTCTGCCAGCTCATCCTGGCTGCACGATGCCATCAGCACAGCGGCTGCCAAGGATAAAAATAACGATTTCTTATTCATAGGTCAAATATTGTTTTTTAGATTTTGTTCTGCACCTTCGTGCCTGCAAGTGGTGGGTTAAACAACATCATATTGTAAAACTTCTCCAAATCAGGTGCAAAGGTACAACATTTTTTGGCGAAATGCAAGAAAACGGCTGTTTTTTTTGAACCAAACCACCGCGCAGCTGTATGCCCCCATCTTAAGGAAGTTATTAGGAAGTTAATGAAGTTAAAGAAGTTCTTTGCAAGCAAAGCATCGGCCTAAGCGACGGCGGAGCGATAACTTGAATGCATCAGACAAACGTATCGTCCCTTAACTTCCTAAGCGACGAGGGAGCGGTAACTTCCTTTAACTTCCTAAGTTTCAGCAGCCCAAAGGGGTGGGAAACTTTAAATGTATAATTCACAATGCAGTCTTGTTTTTTTTGCGAAAACACTTGCAAAACGCTAAAAAAAATTGTATCTTTGCAGTAGGAAAATACAATTTGTTTTCCTACATTCTACATCCTACCATCACCCTTTCTGCGCACATTCGGCTTACGTCTGGCTTACGTCAAAACACGTAAGCCAGACGTAAGCAAGCCGTTATCAACCCGAAGGAAGAGCGAAGGAAGACAAGACCCTCTCCGACTTTTGGCCACCTCCCCCGTGGAGAGGGTCTTTTCTATACCCCCTTGGCGGAAAGCCCGTCACCTTTTTGAATACCCGTGAGAAGTAGCAGAGGTCATTGAAGCCTAATTTGTTGCTGATCTCAATGATCTTCATGTCGGTATTGTCCATGAGGTAGCAGGCTTCCTGCATCTTCATGCGATTGAAATACTCGAGCGGAGAGTGACCTGTGTGCTCGCGAAACAAGCGCGAGAGGTATGATACGCTATACCCCACAAACTCGCTGATATCCTGTAGCATAACCATCTTCTCCTTGTTCTCCTCCAGATAGTGTATGGCCATGTTCAGGATGGAATGCGCATCCTGTGCCTCGTCATGTGAAGCATCGCGATATTGACGGATGAAGCGTAGCGACCCCAGGAAATAATGCAGCAGCGAGGAGGCATACGAGAGGTTGTCCACCGAATAGCCCGCCTTGAGGGTGGCAAAGATCTCTTCGAAGGCATTGATGCGGTTGGTGATGCGCGAGTGTATCTCGGGTTGCACATCGAGAGGCTCGTGCGAACTGCCAAGGTAATAATTGGAGAGTTCTCCCCCAAAGTGAATCCAGTAGATGGACCACGGCTTGTCTTTGGAGGCACCGTAGGCATGAGCCTGTCCCGAAGGCAGTATGATGTACTGGTTGGTGCTCAGCGTGAACGTGGATGCCCCCACCTTGTACCATCCCTCACCCTTGACGCAGTAGAGCAGGACGTGCTCCGTGATGCCCTCGCTACGCTCTACCCCATGCAATGATGCCTGTGGATAATAGCCTATGTCGGTAATGTGCAGTTGCCGCAAAAGCATGTTTTCGTGTAAGGTACTACGCATGGCATGGGGCAGAACCAAGCTGCGCGAACCCATAAATCCGTCTTTCATGACGCAAAAATAAGCATAAAAATGCAATTATTGCACACTTGCAGCCAAAAAATAAGATTGTACAAGTTATTTGGGCGGTTTATTATAGTTTTGTTCGTCGAAAACTTCATAATTTTGCATCCGAAAAACGATAAAACCATGTCAAAACCATTTCTTTACTTTATTTGTTCCGTGGCAGCCATGGGTGGTTTGCTCTTCGGATATGACTGGGTGGTGATAGGCGGCGCCAAACCCTTCTACGAACAGTTCTTTGGCATTGCCGACTCTCCCTCGTTGCAGGGTCTTGCCATGACCACAGCCAACATAGGATGCCTCTTTGGTGCCATCACGGCAGGTGGGTTGGCCGACCGTTGGGGGCGCAAGCCTCTCCTGATCTGTGCCGCTATACTGTTTACTGTAAGTGCCATAGCCACAGGAGCCTTCAACGACTTTGTGCTGTTCAACATAGCGCGTTTCATTGGTGGGGTGGGCATTGGCGTGGCATCGGCATTGTCGCCTATGTACATCGCCGAGGTGTCGCCCGCACACATCCGTGGCCGTCTGGTAAGCCTTAACCAGATGACCATCGTACTGGGTATTCTGGGGGCACAGGTGGTGAATATGTTCATCGGTTCGGAAGTATCGATGGAGTGGGGCAGCCAGTGGGGTTGGCGATGGATGTTCTGGGCAGAGACCATTCCTGCGGCCTTGTTCCTCTTCATGGCATTCTTCATACCCGAGAGTCCTGTGTTTAAGTCATTAAGGCAGCAGGAGAAATCGGTGGAGCACGAGAAGGTGTCGCTGTCGTCCTACAAGAAACTCATGGTGCTGGGACTTGTCATAGCCGTCTTCCAGCAATGGTGTGGCACCAACGTCATCTTCAACTATGCGCAGGAGATTTTCACCATGGCAGGTTTCTCTGTGGATGGCATGTTTATCAACATCGTCATTACGGGCATTGCCAACGTGCTGTTCACCATCGTGGCCATCTATACCATCGAGAAGTGGGGACGCCGTTCGCTGATGCTCATCGGTGCGGGTGGATTGGGACTGATCTACCTGATACTGGGTACCTGCTACTTCATGGAAGTGAAGGGTGTGATGATGGTGGTGCTCGTGGTGATGGCCATCTCATGCTATGCCATGACGCTCGGTCCCGTCACCTGGGTACTGCTCTCCGAGATCTTCCCCTCCAAGATACGAGGGGTGGCCATGGCCATCTGCACCTTCGCCCTATGGTCGGGCTGTTGCACGCTAACCTACACCTTCCCCATCATGAATGCCAACCTGGGCAGTTATGGCTCCTTCTGGACGTATAGTATTATCTGCGTGTTTGCCTTCGTGTATCTGTACCGCCATTGTCCCGAAACAAAGGGCAAGGAACTGGAGTAGGGTTACCGGGCCTTTGGCCTTAGTGAAAAGTGAGTAGTGAAAAGTGAAAAAAACTCCCTAATATGAATAGAATGGTAAAAGCTTGGAAAGAAGACATCGTGATTCCTACCTATGAGTGCGGTGCCTATGAGAAAACGCCTATTTTCCTTGAGAATCGTGTATATCAGGGTTCCAGTGGAGTGGTATATCCCTATCCGGTCATCGAGAAGATTGCCGACACAAAGAACGACCACACCTATCATGCCGTGTGGATAGAGAACGAATACATCAAGGTCATGATTCTGCCAGAGCTGGGCGGTCGTGTGCAGATGGCATACGACAAGATCCGTCAGCGTCACTTTGTGTATTACAACAATGTCATCAAACCAGCGTTGGTAGGTCTGGCAGGTCCCTGGATATCGGGTGGCATAGAGTTCAACTGGCCACAGCATCATCGCCCCTCTACCTTCCTGCCTGTGGACAGCACCATTGAGGAGCATCCCGATGGATCGGTCACCGTATGGGTAAACGAACAGGAACGTATGTTCCACCAGAAAGGACTGTGCGGCTTCACCCTGCGTCCCGGATGTGCCTATCTGGAGATTGAGGGACACTTGTTCAACCGAACCCCATTGCCACAGACCTTCCTGTGGTGGGCCAACCCTGCCGTTCATGTCAACGATGCCTACAGAAGCGTCTTTCCACCCGACATCAATGCCGTGTTCGACCACGGAAAGCGTGCCGTAAGCACCTTCCCCATTGCCACCGGCACATACTACAAGATGGACTACAGCGCCGGTGTGGACATTGCCAACTACAAGAATATCAAGGTGCCCACCTCATACATGGCCGTCAACAGCAAGTACAACTTCGAGGGTGGCTATGAGAACGACACCCAGGGGGGTATGCTGCATGTGGCCAGCAACCACTTCTCGCCGGGCAAGAAGCAGTGGACATGGGGCAATGGCGACTTTGGAAGGGCTTGGGACAGAAACCTCACCGATGACGATGGTCCCTATATTGAACTCATGGCTGGTGTCTATACCGAGAACCAACCCGACTTTACGTGGCTCATGCCTTACGAGGAGAAGTCGTTCAAGCAGTATTTCATGCCCTATCACGACCTCCCCGACGTGAAGAACGCCTCAAAGGACCTTGTGCTCAACGTAGAGAGGGTGGATACCGCACACATCAAGGTGCAGGTGTATGCCACTCGTGAAATGGACGTGGTGCTGAACTGTGGCGCTTACGAGGAACCCTTGCATGTCAATCCGACGAGCATCTGCGAGACGCTGGTGCCCTGCGAGGCAGACAGACCCCTTGTGCAGTTGCTCGATGCCAGCGCCACCCCCCGCAACGGAGCCGTCTTGCTGGAGTATGAGCCCGAGGGTGATGAGATAAAGCGTACCCCCGATGCCGCTGAGGCTGCCCTTACCCCCGAGGATACCAAGACCAACGAACAGCTCTATCTCACAGGCTTGCATCTTGAGCAATACCGTCATGCCACATGGTCGCCCGTGGACTACTACGAGGAGGCTCTGCGTCGTGACCCTAACGATGTGCGCTGCAACAAGCAACTGGGCTTGTGGTTCCTGCGAAGAGGTGTGTACGACAAGGCTCTGCCATACCTGCAGAAGGCTACCAAGATGCTGCAGAAGCGTAACCCCAACCCCTACGATGGCGAACCCCTCTACTACATGGCGCTGTGCCATTACCTGATGGGCGAGACGAAAGAGGCCTACAAGTGGTTCTGGAAGGCTTCGTGGAATGCAGCATGGGCAGGCGCTTCGTTCCTGCATTGTGCACTTATCAGCATGAACGAGGGACGATATGAGGATGCGCTCGACGAGATAAACCGTTCGTTGTCGTTCGGCACTTTCAACCATAAGGCTGTGGCCATCAAGGCCGTCATTGAGCATCTGCTGCAAAACCCTGAGCAAGCTGATGCCACTATGCATGCCGAGGTGAGTGCCGACCCCTTCAACTTCGTCTGCCTCTATATGCAGCTGTGCAAGAAGGGGGGCGACTGGGAACGACTGAGCGAACTGATGCACCAGAGCGACTGCAACTATGATGACCTGGCGCTTGACCTCGTGGAGATGGGTCTTGAAGACGAGGCCGTGGATGTGTGGAAGAGGTCGCTCCAGCAAGGCTGTGCCTCTGCCATGAGCCTGTTCCACCTCTCACGCTATGCCGGCAAGGACGAGGCTGAGCAGTATTACCTGATGGCAGAGACGGGCAGCATGGGCACTTTCTTCCCCAACCGTCTGGAAGACATTGCCACCTTGCTGCATCACGTCAGGGTGAACCAGAGTGCGCGAGCCGCCTATCTGCTGGGCAACATCTACTACGACAAGCGACAGTATGACTTGGCTGCGCAGTTCTGGACGTTGTCTGCCAAGCGCAATCCCGACTTCCCCATTGTGTGGCGCAACCTGGCTCTCTATGCCTACAACAAGTGCCAGGAAGAGGGACGTGTTGAGGTGGCGGTGCAGCACATGGAGCGTGCCTTTGCACTCGACGAGGGCGATGCCCGCATGTTTATGGAACTCGATCAGCTCTACAAGAAGGTGGGACAAAGTGCCGACGTGCGCATCTTGTTCTACGACAAGCATACGGAGGTGGTGGAGCAGCGTGACGACCTCGTCATCGAACGTGCCACCTTGCTCAACGAACTGGGACGCTATTCGGAGGCTAAGGATCTCATCGACCATCACATCTTCCATCCCTGGGAGGGTGGCGAAGGCAAGGTGAGCACGCAGTACCAACTCTGCCGTATTGAGATGGCCAAGCAACTGATGCAGTACAAGGGCGACGCGGTCTCACAGCTTCAGGGTGGTGGTGCCAGCGAAGCCGACTTGCGTGAGGCGATAGCCTTGCTTACCGAGAGTCTTTCGTTCCCCGACAACCTTGGCGAAGGAAAGCTCTTTGGAGCGCAGGACAACGACATCTATTACTACCTGGGTATGGCCTACAGACTTCTGGCTGACTTGCACGTGGGTGATGCAGAAGGCGATGGCTACGTGCAGCAGAGTAGGGAGATGTTGCAAAAGGGCACCGAGGGTCCTACCGAACCGGCTGCGGCTCTTTACTACAACGATGCCAAACCCGAGAAGATTTACTTTGCCGCACTATGCTATAGCGAACTGGGGCTTCGCGACTCAGCACGAGCCCTTTGCTACAAGCTCATCAACTATGGCAAGCAGCACTATTATGACGAGGTTAAGATGGATTACTTTGCCGTATCTTTGCCCGACCTTCTGGTGTGGGACGAAGACCTCAATGTCCGTAACCGCTTGCATTGCCAGAAGATGATTGAACTGGGCACATCAGGCTTGAAATACGCACGTTAGGAGAAGTTCTTCTGCACTTTGTGCGAAGCGTCACCCTAACGGGATGCCGAGCGATCGCTCCGCTGTCGCTTTGGAAGTTAAAGGAAGTTTAAGGGATTTAAAGGAATTAAAGGAAGTTAAAGGAAGTTATGGCTCCGCTGTCGCTTTGGAAGTTAAAGGACGATACGTTTGCTATATGCGCATTCAAGGAGCAGGACATTCGTCCTTTGACTTCCTTTAACTTCCTTTAACTTCCTAATAACTTCCTTAACTCCTTTAACTCCCTTAACTCCTTTAACTCCCTAATACTGAAGCTTGCGAAAGTTGAAATGGTTTTATGGTTCAATTCTCAAGACAAAGCTGTACTCATGTCTTTGATTGCCGGGCAAAGTGTATTCGGGTAGAGTGCGACCACCCCAGGCATCCTTGCCACCCACACCATGCACATTGGCATCGATATTGACATTGATGAAATGACCACGGGTAAGTTCGTGGGGATGAGCCACATGAAGGTCTTCCTCGCCATAGTTCCATACATTGAAGCAGAGGGGACTCTCGATTGCCTCTACCCTCAGCTTGTTTTCTCCATTGGAGAGGCAGAAGCTACGCACATCGCAGCGGTAGCCGTTGTCCTGCGGACGGATGTAGTCGTAGCCGAATTGCGATGCCTTGGCGCTGTAAAGACCTATGAGCTGCGAGGATTTGCGGTCGGGATAGTTCTCGTGAGGACCACGCCCATACCACGTTACATCCTCCCAATCCTTGGGCAGACGCATGCGCATGCCAAACTTGGGAATGAGGGGAATATCGTTGCCAGTGGGTTGATAAATGGCTTTTACTATGACGCTCCCATCTGTCCGTACTTCATACCTGAGCGTGTAGGTGGCTCCGACGGGAAGTTCGAAGGTGAAGCTCAGCATGCCCTGGCTGGGATCGATGGCTGTGTCCGTCAACTTACGCTCTGCCCCGGCTTGCTCCCATGCGGCCACACGTTTGGCAAAGCCTGCCGCACGTTGGTTGTCGTTCTCCAACTTCCAGAAATAAGGCTCGAGGGGAGCCTGCAGAATGTCCTTCCCCCTCACGTTGATCTGGGTCAGCGCTCCGTTCTTGTTGAAGGTGACGCGTCCCTTGTCTGTTGTCACCTCGTAGCCATCGGCAAGCGTCATGATTTGAGCACTTACCTGAGAGGAAATGGGTGCTGGCAAAGAGGCGTGGGGTACGTGTCCCTTGAGGCTCTGGGCATAAGCCACCACGAAGCCCTTGTTGGCCCAGGGAGTATCGTGCTTCAGACATGCCTTGATGGTGGTAAACACATCTCCCTCAATGGTGTCGAGCTGCTCAATGTAGTCGTAATCACTCACGGAAACAAATGGGTCTCGGCTCTTCTTCGTCCATGTTCCTTGTGTTCCGTCTGCTTGTCCTGCTTCCGCCTGGTAGATGAATTCTATGGGCTGGTAGCCATACTTTGCCTGATAGTAGTGGGGATTGGGTGTGCGGTCGGGAGCCAGCAAACCATCGCAACAGAAATTCTCGTCGTTGGGTTTGTCTCCGAAGTCGCCTCCATACGCCCAGTATTCTTTTTCCGTCTTCGTAAGGCGATGACTGAACGTCAGTCGGTTTGTGCCAATCTCGGCTGCAATGCCCTGATCCACCCAATCCCAGATGGCAGCTCCACAGATGGTTGAATCCTGGTCGATAATGCGCATGTACTCATCGAAGTTACCTAACGAGTTGCCCATGGCATGTGCATACTCACGCATCATGAAAGGCATCTTGGTTTCTTGCTTTGCCTGCCTCTCAAGGTCGGCAGGATAGAGGTAGCTGTCGTCGTGGATGGTGGTGTGGCGAAGGTCGGGTGCATCGTAGAAGACGGGACGTGTATCATCCATCTGCTCGATGGCCTCGCGCATGGCTAAGAGGTTGGGGCCTACACCGCCCTCATTGCCCAACGACCAGAGTGTGACGCAAGGGTGGTTCTTATCGCGCTGCACCAACGACACGGCACGATCTACATGCGCCTGACGCCAGTCGGGTTGCTGCCCCATGTACTCGTTGGCATAGCCATAGCCGTGACTCTCCTGGTTGGCTTCGTCCATCACAAAGATGCCATAGCGGTCGCAAAGCTCGTAGAGGTAGGGGTCGTTAGGATAGTGACTGGTACGCAGGAAGTTGACGTTGGCTTGCTTCATCAGCTTGATGTCGAGGTCGTAGGTGGCACGGTCAACATAGCGACCCGTGCGGGGGTGATGGTCATGACGGTTCACGCCGCGCAGCTTCACATTCCTGCCGTTAACCTTCAGCACTTCGCCCACTATCTCCACCTTCTTGAAACCTGTATGGTTGTCGAAATGCTCGCCTGCTGCATCGATGCTGACGGGGTAGAGGTGTGGGTTGTGTGCTGACCAAGGTTGTATGTGGTCGAGGATGGTGCGGAGGGCAACCTCCACGGTATCGCCAGCCGCAATTTGTGGGATGGTGTCGTCGAGCTGTACGTCAAGATGGCCTATTCTGACGCTAACGGGTACGTTCTTAGCCACCTTCTTGCTCGTGTTGCACACCTTGACCAATGCCTGGAAACTGCCACGCCATACCTCGCCCCTCTGACGCGAAAGCATGGGGGTGGAAATCAGTTTGTAGTCGGCTATGTGCACGTTGGGTCTTACCCACAGCTGGACGGGACGGAAGATACCCGAAAATCGCCACATGTCCTGATCCTCAAGGTAGGAACCGTCGCTCCATCGATACACCTCTACAGCCAGACGGTTCTGGCCTTCATGAACGAACGAAGTGACATCAAACTCGGCTGGCGACATGGAGTTCTGGCTATAGCCAACCTTCTTGCCGTTGATCCACACATACATGGCGGACTTCACGCCTCCGAAGTGTAGGATGAGATTCTTCTGCTGCAGCATCTCACGGCTCACCTTGAAGGTGGTGACGTACTGCCCCACGGGATTGCGGTGGTCGTAGGCATACCAGTCACGTGGTGGTTCGCCCGTCACCTTGGGTTCATCGCGCTTAAAGGGGTAGGAGATGTTGGTGTAGATGGGACGCCCATAGCCTTGCATCTGCCAGTTGCCGGGCACGGCAATCTTGTCCCAGCGCGACACATCATAGTTTGTCTGGTAGAAATTCGTGATGCGCGAATCGGGGTCTTTTGCCCAACGGAATGACCATTGGCCGTCGAGCGACATGATTTCCTTGCACTCTGCCTCGCGCGATGGCAACTGGAGGGTAGAATGATAGGGCAACTTGTTGATACCGAATACGTGAGGGTTCTCCCAGTCATGTGACTGTGCTCGTGATGTGTCCACATGCAGCATGAGGGCAGATGTCAATATCGCTGTGAGAACGTATGTCTTTTTCTTTGCCATAGTAATGTTTTGGTTAGTTTATGTGTGCATACGATTGTAGGTTTTCTACTATTCATCAGGTTGTTGGCCATCGTGTGCTTTCCAAGCGCAGTCGGTCAGTTGCATATTGGTGAAGATTGCCTTGAAGGACGAATCCTCGGGCGAACAAGCATAGATGCCAAAGCTGACCTCGTCCTTTGCCTCGTACATGTGGCATACACGCATCTGGCTCCATTCCTGTCCGTCGGTTGAGCATTCTATGCAGAAGTCATCCTCGCGGCGTGAGAGACGATACCACATACTCTTCACATCGGCTGGAATGGCAGTGGTGGCCCAGTCGCTATAGCCATGGTTGGTAGCCACGCTGCCAAGGTGCTGGAACTCTTCGTTTTCATACTCGATGCTTCCCTTCAACCAGTTCTCGGAGTCGAGATACATCACCACGCCACACTGGTCGAAGCGATGATGGCTCTCTGCAAAGTCGGTCTTCACGATGAAACTGAAGAATTTGTCCTTACTCTTCATCTGAAAGACCGGAGCGTTGTCGTTCTGGAAATGGTAGTAGGTGCGTTGCCAGAGGTCGGTATGTGGTTTGGTTACCACCTCTATGGTATCGCCCTTTATTACGCACGACTCCGGTTCACGTGTCCACTTGAAATCTTCGATGTTGAATGTCATGTTACTCTTTGTCTCTACGTTGATGCTTGAGTTTTTTGTCTCTTTATTACCACATGCTACCATGATGGTCAGCATGGCAAGTGAGATGATGTTTTTCTTTACGCTACGGCGTGAGATGATGTTTTCGATTGTCTGATTCATATAGCACTATATTTTAAGGATTGCCAAGTAGGTGGTTGAGGTTAGATTCACTTGCTTTGTTATTATAAAAATAATATTTATTTATGCAAAGTTACACATTTATCCTGAGATATGTGCATTTTCTGTCTTTTCTTCTCATCTTTGTTTGAAGAAAGTTTAATTTTGTGTACTATGATAATTGATTTACAACTCATAATTAGAGGCTAAAACGCGAATAATTCATTCTTGATGACATAATATTTGCTTCAATATATTTGTTTTACATATTTTATTATTACATTTGTATCGAATAACTAAGTGACTTGCCTTTAATCTACTATAACAGTAAACCAGAAGGTGTCATTTGATTTGTTTGAATATTTGAAGATAGAATAGAAATTTATATTAGAAAGTGTCAATCTGGAGCAAAATCATTGAAACGATTGGTGGTGATGGGAAAGTCTTCTCGAAACCTCTTCGTGAAGAAGCATCGCATGATGCCTCTCGGTATGCTTTTGTGGATGTAGAGGTTGGCATGAAGGACAAAAAAGTACATGATGTAGGTGCATTGAGGTGGGACGGCGCAACATTTCATTCGGCTGACAAGAGGGAAGCTATTTTGTTCCTGGACAAGGCAGATTATGTTTGTGGGCATAACATCATTCATCATGATGCGAAGTATTTGTTTAGAGGTGAGTCTTCGAAATGGCTATTGGTGGATACGCTTTATATTTCACCTTTGCTATTTCCCGAGAAGCCATACCATCATTTGCTCAAAGATGATAAATTGATGAGCGAGCAAATGAATAATCCCGTGAATGATTGCGAGAAAGCCCGTGATTTGTTGATGGATGAAGTGGCTATGTGGAGTAGGTTGTCGGATGCTCGTAAGCGAATTTATGCGTCGTTGCTACTCGGTGTGCCTGAGTTTGATGGATTCCTTGCTTTTGTGGGTGCAGAAAATGCGAAAACACAAAATGTAAAACTACTGATACACAACGAATATAAAGGCCGGATTTGTGAGAATGCAGAACTGGATAGTATCATACGAGATCAACCCGTAGAACTTGCTTTTGCCCTTGCCTTGATAGCCACCACCGACTATCGTTCTATCACCCCGTCTTGGGTGCTGCACAATTATCCAAATGTGGAAAATGTAGTCAGATTGCTTCGGCATAACCGATGTGATGAAGGGTGTGAATATTGTAATAGGACTCTTGACGTACACCATAACCTCAAACTTTTCTTTGGTTACGACCGGTTCCGAACTTACGAAGGGGAACCTCTTCAAGAGAATGCTGCCAAAGCAGCTGTTGACGGAAAGGCTTTGCTTGCTATTTTTCCTACAGGAGGAGGAAAGTCACTCACCTTTCAGTTACCCGCATTGATGGAAGGTCGTTCTGTGCATGGACTTACTGTCGTTATCTCACCTCTGCAATCATTGATGAAAGATCAGGTGGACAATCTTTGTGAAAGAGGCATAACGGATGCTGTCACCATCAATGGTTTGGTGGATCCTATCAGTCGTTCTTTGGCCATTCAGCGTGTTCAGGATGGTGATGCCTCCTTATTGTATATTGCTCCCGAAATGCTCCGTTCTAAGACGATAGAGAAGATTCTTTTGGCACGACATGTGGTGAGATTTGTTATTGACGAGGCTCATTGTTTTTCGTCATGGGGACAGGATTTCCGTGTAGATTACCTCTATATTGGTAAGTTCATTAATCTCTATCAGCAGAAGAAACGGTGCCAAATGCCTATACCCGTGTCATGTTTTACTGCTACGGCCAAGCAGAAGGTGATACAAGACATTTGTGACTATTTCAAGCAAACGCTTGACCTCGACTTGCAGCTTTTTGCATCAACCTCTTCGCGAACCAATCTTCGTTATTCGGTGATTCATGCTGATACGGATGAGGATAAATATCAAAAGCTCCGTTCGCTGATAGCCGAAAATGATTGTCCTACCATCGTGTATGTGTCACGTACCAAACGTACAATGAAGTTGGCAGAGAAACTCACTCGTGATGGCTATAAGGCTTTACCCTTTAATGGACAGATGGATGCTGACGACAAGGTGGCCAATCAGGATGCCTTCATGTCTGATAAGGTGCGTATCATTGTCGCCACTTCTGCCTTTGGTATGGGTGTGGATAAGAGCGATGTGGGTTTGGTGGTGCACTTTGATATTTCCGATTCGTTGGAGAATTATGTGCAAGAGGCAGGACGTGCAGGTCGTGACCCTCATCTTGAGGCTCGATGCTTTGTGCTGTATAGTGATGCTGACCTCGACAAACATTTTATCTTGCTTAATCAAACAAAACTTAGTATCGGTGAGATTCAACTGGTTTGGAAAGCTGTGAAAGAGATGACTCGACAGAGAATGCGTATTTGCTGTTCGGCTCTTGAAATAGCGAGAAAGGCGGGATGGGATGATTCTGTAACTGATATTGAGACACGCGTACGAACGGCTCTTGCTGCCCTTGAGCAAGCTGGATATTTGGAACGAGGAAACAATGTGCCTCACGTTTATGCCACTGGCATTACTGTGAAGAATATGGATGAAGCACGAAAACGTATTACGGAATCCATACTCTTTGGAAATGATGAAGTGGAGAAAGCTGTGCGCGTCATAAAATCGCTGATTTCGCAAAAGTACATTGCTAAGGCACAAGATGCAGAGGCAGAGTCGCGAGTAGATTATCTGGCAGATATTCTCGGATTGAGCAAGGGCGAGGTTGTGTCTGTCGTTGAACGTATGCGTCAGGAGGGTATTCTGGCTGATACAAAAGATATTTCTGCCTATCTTAATGATGCTGATGTGTCTGAGAATAAGTCAAAGCGATTATTGGATCGTTTTACAAAATTGGAACGATACATCCTGAATAAGATTCCCGATGATGTTCTTAGAATTTCGTGCAAGCAACTGAACGATAATGCGCAAAGTGAGGGCATCACAACAGCTACGGAAAAGGATATTCGAACATTACTTTATTTTCTTTCTGTCAAGGGCTATATGCGAAAGAGGGAAGATGCGGCTCATAACCTTGAGGTTGTTCGTCAAATGGATATAGAATCCACTTTGAAGCGCTTTGAAAAACGCTTGGCAATTTGTCAATTTTCTATAGAATGGCTTTATAAGCAGATTTCTTCGGATACAACTACCGAAGAGTCGCAGAATAATGGCATACAGTTTTCTGTTGTAGAACTCCTTAACGATATGAAAACAAGTGAGGATAACTTTTCAGGAGTGCTGCAAGATGTACAGTTGGAGGATGTGGAAGAAGCTTTGCTGTATCTCTCAAAGATTGGTTCTTTGAAACTGGAAGGTGGATTCCTTGTGTTGTATAATGCCATGGACATTCGTCGTATAAAAGACAACCGCTTGCGATATAAACAGGATGATTACCGGATGTTGAATGAATTTTACAGGCAGAAGATTCAGCAAGTTCACATCGTGGGCGAGTATGCCAATCTCATGGTACGTGATTACGGTGCTGCTCTACAGTATGTGCAAGATTATTTCCAGATGGATTATAAGAGATTTGTCTCAAAATACTTCAAAGGCAATCGTTTACAGGAGATTGAACGAAATGTGACACCAGAGAAGTATCAGCAACTTTTTGGGGCGTTGTCGCAGAAGCAGATGGAGATTATCTCTGACAAGGAATCGCATTGTATTGTTGTTGCTGCAGGTCCGGGTAGTGGAAAGACACGAGTACTGGTTCATAAACTTGCATCACTCCTGCTGCTCGAGGATGTGAAGCACGAGCAGTTGCTGATGCTTACCTTCTCGCGTGCAGCTGCTATTGAGTTCAAGCAGCGACTGATGGGGCTTATTGGAAATGCTGCTCATTTTGTGGAGATTAAGACATTCCATTCTTATTGCTTCGACCTTCTTGGTAGAATTGGCAATCTGGATGATGTTAAGAATGTGGTGGGACGTGCAGCTCAGATGATTAACGATGGCGAGGTGGAGCCTAATCGAATAGCTAAGACAGTATTGGTGATTGACGAGGCTCAGGATATGAGTGCAGAGGAATTTGCCTTGATACGTGCGCTGATGTCTGCCAACGAGGAGATGCGCGTTATTGCCGTGGGTGATGATGACCAGAATATCTATGAGTTCCGTGGAGCAGATTCTCGCTTTATGGCTCAGTTGCTGAAGGATTCAAGTGGTCGATTCGTGGAGATGACAGAGAACTACCGCTGTAGTAAGCATGTGGTGAGTTTTGCCAATGCTTTTGTAGAGGCTATTCGTGGACGAATGAAGAGTATGCCTATCGTGTCAATGAACGAAGAAGAGGGGTATGTAAACGTGACGAGTCATGTTTCGAACTATATGTATGAGCCTCTTGTACGTCAGTTTATTGAAAATCGCAGACAAGGAACATCGTGTGTGCTTACGCAAACCAATGAAGAAGCTCTCATCCTTGTAGCACTCTTTCGCAAGCACGGTTTGCAAAGCAAGTTGATACAAAGTATGGATGGATTCCGCTTTTGGAATATGGCAGAGGTACGTTTGTTCCTGAAATACGTAGATTCAAAGACAAAGACACCACTCATTGCCGATGATGTTTGGGAGGAAGCTAAGCGCAAGACCTTTGCTACTTATGCGACATCCGAGAGTTTACATTATTTAAAACGTTGCATTGAACTGTTTGAAGAGACGAACAAGGCAAAATACCTGACGGATTTCAAGGAGTTCGTTTTTGAGTCGTCTGTTGAAGATTTCTGTGACATCTCGAATGCAGATGTCGTAGTCTCGACTATCCACAAGTCGAAGGGTAGGGAGTTTGATGATGTTTATATGTTACTCACCGAACCTGTCTATGTCACTGATGATGTGTTGAGACGCTATTACGTGGGCATTACGCGTGCCAAGAATCGTTTGTTCATCCATACTACAAGTTCAATGTTTGACAGGTTGTCTGCCGATAGAAAGATGGTTGACCAGCATCCATACAATATGCCTGACGAAATAGTTCTACAGCTTTCCCACAAAGATGTAAACCTTGGTTTCTTCAAGACACGTAAGTTACAGATTCTTGCCCTAAGAGCAGGTGGACAACTTCGTTTTAGCAATAATTACCTTTACGATACTAAGACAAATCTTTCCGTCTGCCAACTCTCTCAAAAGATGCAAATGGAAATACTTCTTTGGGCTAATAAAGGATACCAAGTGTCATCTGCAACCATCCGTTTCATTGTAGCATGGAAACCTAAGGATGCGCCAAAAGAAGAGGAGGAACATGCTGTGCTGTTGGCAGATTTGAGCTTGAAGAAAGAAACTAACTAAAGTTTCCCATCTTAAGGAAGTTATTAGGAAGTTAATGAAGTTAAAGAAGTTCTTTGTGAGCAAAGCATCGTCCTAAAGGCACGCTGAGCGATCGCTCGGCATCCCGTTAGGGTGACGCTTCGCACAAAGTGCAGAAGAACTTCCTTTAACTCCCTTTTACTTCCTAAGTTTCAGCAGCCCAAAGAGGTGGGAAACTTCAATTATATTATAATAGCTATGGCGCATAGTGCAAGCAGAGTAGCCATTACGATGTCAATCTGTTTTTTGTAATTCACGAACCATTTCCTTAGCCATGCTCCTGCAAGCAACCATACAAGGTTGGCGGTTGGTCCTGCCAAGGTAAGAATGTAACCCACGATGAGCAGATCTATGAGTTGGTTGGAGTACGGGAGTACGAACATCGAGAAGATGGTAAGGTCAAAGAGTAGCATCTTGGCGTTGGTGAGCTGTACAATCATGCCCGAAGTGAACGAGCAGGTGTTTGCCTCGTCTTTTGCCAATCCCTTGCTTTTGTAGATGTGGTATGCCAACCATAGTATGTAGGCTGCTCCAACGTATTTCAGCCATTCCACGTATTCATTCATTACCGTGCCCACAAGATGAGTGGCTACTGATACCAGTGTGACGGCTATGAGGAATCCGCATAACTCGCCATACCACATACGCAATGCCGGCTTCCTTCCATACTTCAGCGAGCATGAAAGTGAATACAGATTGGCTGGCCCTGGTGTGTAGCCAACCATCAGTATGTAGAGCAGCAACGAGGGTAGAAGATGTAGTGGCATGGTTGATCACTTACTCATTATTTGCATTCAATGAACATCTCATCAAGCAACTTCAATCCGCTCTGTGTCCTGAAGATGTTCTTTCTTACGGCACGAATGGCATCAGAAGATTCGTTGTCTTCATAGAGATTTACAAGGAAATCTGCCTCTATGAGTATCTGGTAATCCAAATCCTCAGATGCGTGATAGGTGTGGTGATGGGCCACAAGCCAACAGATACGCTCAATCTGCTCTTCTGTATAACCACCTATGCGAGTCAGAAGGTCACGAGCTACGGCAGGACCTTCCTGCTCCTGAAGCTTGCCATTCTGATGACCAAACTTCTTCTCGCTTGCCCTAATACCAATGTCATGCACAAGTGCAGCACTTTCAAGGATGAACTGAGTTCCTTCGTCCAATCCCTCGCCGATGCCTATCAATGAAGCATAGGCATGAACCTTTGTCGTATGTTGTATTCTCTTTGGATCGCCATTGTCATAGTTGATCATGGCAAGAGCCAATTCTTGTATTTTGTTCATTATTCTATTGTTTCAATGTGTATTCATTTCTTTTCAATGATTTGGAAATACCTGTTACGAATGAACCATATTCTTGCTAACCAGAGGGCAAAGAATCCGTTGGAAACGACTTCATAGATGATGTTCCAGGGATGTGGAAGTTCAAAGAACAACTTAGCCAACCAGAGAACAAGATCAATGTCAAAGAGGATGTTCCACCATCGTTCTTTATCTGTTATCATCAGCTGAAGATGTTCACCTTCTGCCAGGCTTATCTTCTTTTTCCCTCTTATAGAGAATTGCCATCGGAATAGTCGGAACAGGATTTTTATGCCCAGCTCGAATTGTGTAGGTGGTAGTTCAATGCTCACTTCCTTACTTTGCATGATTCCGATTGGCTGCTCATTGATGAACACCCAATATGGAATTGACAGCTTGAACATCTGTCTTCTATGTAAAGTTAGTCTTGGCATTATATCATTAGCATTATTCGACCTGCCTCCTTTGTGAACATTTCTGGAAACCTACAGATTACGGCATAGACTTGTGCACTCGTCACAGGCTGACCATCCTTACGGACGTGCAATCTCTGGCGATTGATGGCTTCTGCAATTTGATCGGTAGTCATACCACTACTTTCGCCCGAAGGCAAAAGTTGCGTTTTACCATCAAATAGACTATGGCTTCTTCAATTTTAAGCATTTGCTTTTCCTCCTCCTTGCAAGGCATAGTTCAAGTAAACTTGACTCTGCTCTTGCTTCGTTCGTCGGTTCATGGCTTAATGAAGTACGCAACCTGATGGCTTAGTCAGTTGACCTTCAGTCTTCTTCTGTCACGACTCGGCATAATCAATGCAAGCATTGCTTCTGCACTCGCTGCTCCATCAGTTCACCTGCAACCACGGCTCCAGCATGTTTCTCGCTAAACTCGCGGTTAATGTCAGCAAGTTCTTTAAGACCGTAAATATAGTCATCGTACATGTCAGAGAGGTCAATGCCCTCGCAATCGCCATCTGCTCCAAGTGCTTCACGAACGATCTGAGCACGCTCTGACACGGTAGTATCTTTTATCAAAAGTGATTTTGCCATAATTCTTTATTTCGTTTGAGTGTAACGTTGACTTTGTCGAGGATTTTTTCGCCATGGCAAAGATTAAGCAAGCTTATCTTTGCTCATTTGGCTTGACAAAATCCTTCTTTTTTGAGTATTTCAATGAGACGCTGACGATGGTCGCCCTGGATAATAATCTCACCATCTTTTACGGAACCACCTACACCACGTTTCTGCTTCAACAGTTTGCAGAGTGAGTTTATGTCTTCATCAGTGCCAACGAATCCCTTAACGAGTGTAACTGTCTTACCGCCACGTCCAGCTCTTTCCATGTTCAGTCGCAGTCTTTGCTGATTTTTCGGTAATGTATCTGTTTCATCCTTGCTATCGTCTGAATACTCGTAATCAGGATTTGTAGAGTAAACGACACCTACACGCTTCTTACGGTCGATGTCTGCCTTTACTTTATTATCATTAGGCTCTTCCATAGCTCCAAGAGCAGCGAGAACACTTTTCCAATCTGCCATAGTGATTTGTATTGTTAGATGTTGAGCATTCTTATTTCAAATAAGAAGCCCGACAAGCGATTGTCCATCGGACTTCTTATGTAATTTGCAAATCGCCTTTACGATTACTTGTAAATCTCCAAGAATTTGCATCCGTTGAAGTGAACAAGATGATGAGGAATGTCTGCTATCCATACTTCTGTTTCCCATGCTATTTGGGTAAGCCATTTACGGAATTCTTTCATGTCAAGGAATGCCGTGAAGAATACGATGTTGGCAGGACAATCATTTAGCAGGTCTTTCAATGCAGAAATTCTTGACTCACTCATTGGGCCAGAACTATGGACGGCTTCAATTAAGAATAGCAGATTCTTCTCCTTGGAATACGCAACAATATCTGGCAGTTCATCATGCTCAAGTTCAAAGAAATTGATTGCTTTCAATGATTCTTCGTCTCGATACAGGTACTTGTCGCTTGTATCACCCACGTACAAAACTTGGGCGCCCATTCCAAACTCAGGAAGGAAATCCTCAATGATTCTTTTCTGGAGAATGTTATGTTCACCTGCCGACAATTCAAGATTTACGCCAGAAGGTAAGGTAACTGGAACTTTCTCAGCAGCACGTTTACGTTCCAGCTCTTCACGAAGCTTGTGTTGTGTTTCTGTAAAGAGTGTCAATGTCTTTGCCCATGACTTTGTACCATAGGATTGGACAAGTTTGCAGAATGGAGCACTAAGTGCGTATCCACGAGTGGGATTGTTTGTTGCAGCCATATCGAAATCGGCAGAATTTACTACATACCCCAAATCCGTTAGTGGCTTCAAGTCTTTACGTCTAATATCGTCGTATGATCCCATTGCGATGTTTTCACCGTAATGCTCATTTTCAAAAGCAATGACGTCTCGGGTACGAAGAAATACGCTATTCATCATAGAACGTGCTTCTTTCAATGACGTTGTCACGCCTGCCACAGCCAAACAAGCACAAGCCATCTTTTCTTTTCTGCGGTCAGTATAACCTTCGGTACTTATTTCTGTTGCCTCAAAAATGTCAAGCATTGCAAAGATAAGTTTCTTTACTGCTTCTGTTTTGTTACCTGTAGTAGTGATTGTCATGCGTCTGCGAATAATGGTTTTAACATATTGTTATGACGCTCAATTGCTTCTGGAGAAAGCGTTTCCATGTAATAGGTCTTTTTGAGTTGTAGTGCCACCTTATATGCAAGCATAGGAGGTACGGCATTTCCTATCTGTGTAAACTGCTGAGTTTCATTTCCACAGAATTCAAACCAATCAGGGAAACTTTGAAGTCGAGCGGCTTCTCGTTGATTGATACGACGACGACGACCATCACGTAAGCGAACACGTTGCATGTCACTTGTAGCACCGGCAAGATTGCGGCAAGTTATAGTTCGTGCAGGACGATCTGCATACAAATCGCGTGGGTTGATGCATGATGAAGCTTTCTCGTACTTGGCTATGTATTCGTCCTGTGCCGGTGTAAGGAACTTGCTGTTTTCTACTTCATCATACATAGTGTCGCCTATTGCTTCTCCAACAGTAACCTTTGTCGTTTCAATCTTTGGGTAAGTAAACTTGGATTTATGACCGACCACCATAACACGTTCTCTGTTTTGCGGAACTCCATAATTCACAGCATTGACACATTTTGTTTCCACAATGTATCCCAATTTGCGAAGCTCTTCAACCACAAGGTCAAGATACCATTTGTGGGAGAACATCATATTTCGGACATTCTCAAAGAGGAACACCTTAGGTTGAATACGTTTTACGGCGTCAATGAAGATAGGAAAGCCATCGCGTGCATCTTCCATGCCCTTTTGTTTTCCGCGAACACTAAATGGTTGACAAGGAGGTCCTCCTATTATAATATCTGCATGAGGGTATTCCTGACCAACTTCAAGCTTTTGGCAATAACATTCTCCTCCCAGATTCTTTCGATAGGTCTCAGCAGCTGCGGATACCATTTCATACCCAATAGTACGAAATCCTGCGGCTTCAAAACCCAGCGAAAGACCTCCACAGCCAGCAAAAAGGTCTAACACGACAGCAGGTTCGCTATTTGTTGGTTTTAATTTATTTATATCGTCTATGTAGCACATAATATCTTGTGATTGCAATTTTGCTTGCAAAATTAATCATTTTTTTTTCAAAAATCATCTAATCTTATCAGATAAGCATGATGATTGCGTGTTTTTTAACATTTATGTACAACTAATTTCTTGGTTACCCTCATGACAGAGTAACCGTTCTCCTGGTTCTGGTAGGTGATATGGTCGATGACGCAACGTATCTTAATCATTGAGTATTATGCTTCTATATTTCTGAGTAAATCAGTTCACCATCAATGCGTTCTGACTTCATGACGTGTATTTGTTCGACTCGTATGGTAGCATCTGGAACAGAAATATCCGTGATTATTGCCGATGGATGCTGTACCAAAGAGATGTGAGGGACGAATGCAAGTGTACTGAAGGTGACTCCATTTGCAGTAAGTCGTTCTCGTAATTGATTGGCAACGGATGTCGCAAATGTTCCATCCTTAACACCACACCATATTACTCCTGCCTTTGTAGGGAATGTACCGAGAGAACCTAATGACATTTCAAACGGTTCAAACTCTACCTCGCTGACAGCTTTACGGATAGTTGGCAAGTCGTAATTCTTCGCACATTGTTCATATTCATTGGAGCTCAGGCGAGATGAGTCTCGGAGCTCACCAATAAATGCAAGCGTCATGTGCAGATTGCCGTATGAGCAATAGTTTCCTGTGACTCCTCGTGATTTCAAGGTGTCTTGTATTTCAACGAGCTTTTCTTTGAAATCATCATTGAAACGTATTGCTATGAATATACGAGCCATTGCTTATAATTCAATCTCTGTGAATCTATTGAACGTCTTTCCGTCTCTTGTAACTTTCTCAAAGAACATCTTTTCTGGACGCACCCAGTAGTTTTGTTCGCCATAGAGTGCCTGATAGACAACCATACGCCCCTTTGTCTCTGAGTCGAAAGCAGTACGGACAAAACGATACTTACCACCTTTGAAGTGCTGGAAGTAACGTTCTGTGGGGCGTTCGTAGGTCGTCAGCATCTTCTCAATCAACGGCACATACCATGTCTTGACCTCTTCGGCAGTTGGTGTATGACCGCCAGGGAAGTCAAAGGCATTGTTGTAGTGCTCCAAAAAGAGAGGCTTGTAATGTGCCAACGTGTCTTGTTCACCGAAGATGCCCCAAATCTTATCTTTCCAGTATGGATTGCTGTAGTTAAATTGCTCCTGCTGAACCTCCTCAAACTCCTTGATAAGTTCTTCATCTATAACGAAATCTTGCTTGCCATCCATTCGTGGAGCCTTATACTGATGCTCACCGATGCGAGTTTTCTGGAACTCCGTCATCTCGAAATGTGGATTGCCAAGCAGAGCTGGAACACCAACCATCGGAGCAATTATCTGTGCCAGGAACGAACCATTGCTGTTGCCCACAAGCAAGTCGGGTTTCTCCTTGTCGCAAAGTTGATGTATGAACTCCAGTGCCTCCTTTGGGTGCATTGGTAGGTCAGGAGTCAGCACGCGTGCCCTTCCCTCAAACGCTTCCTTCAAAGCATTGGCAGGTATGCAGCTTCCGCTTGCAAAGAATCCGTGTAAGAAAAGAATAGTCTTCATAGCTTTCTGATTACGGTTACTTTTTCATAATGGGTTTTAAGCAAGAATGTTAGATGTTATTCTCTCATGCAAGTATCTTGCTTATGAGCTTTTCGCTTTTCGGAAGGAAGAACCCTGCCACAGGTCCTACGAGGAAGAGGCAAATAACTGTCCCGGTACCTACCACTCCGCCAAGAAGCCATCCGCAGACGAGGAAGCACGCATCTACCATTATGCGGACAATCGAGAACCTTCTCTTCAGTTTATCACTTATCACTACCCCCACAAGGTCGTTAGGACCTGTTCCTGCATCCGACTTGATCACAACCGACATGCCAAGAGCAAGTATGATGCAACCAAGCACATTGCTTATGACTCGCAGCGCCATTGCGCTGTCTGGGGTAATGACCGAACCGAGCATCATGTTGAAGACGTCGATGATAGGTCCACCGCAGAACATACAAATCAAGGTGCCTATCTTGATGTAGGTGCGGTCAACGAATATCAGCACTATGATTATCAGTATGCTGACAGCCATGTGCGTGTTGCCGTGGCTAACCAGCGGAGAGTCGATGACGTAGCCAACAGATCTGCTCAAACCTTGAATCATCACGTTGAACGGATCGGAGCCAAGGTTGGCAAGTAGGAATAACGACACCCCAAGGTGCGCAATGATTAAGCCTACCAACAGGATTACTATTCTTGATAACGTAGCTTTCATAATGTTCTTATTTCATTTCGTTGTAGCCAGTTCTAGTGTCTTTGTCAAATGCATGCTATCGGGTAGCTTTGAAGACAGATGCCTTTTTTGCGGTTTCGGTAATACCACCTTTTCCGCTTATAACCTGTTGACCCCACCACGTGAGGGTTTTCCAATCGTTGGGTTCAACGAGGTCGAGCCATTGGTTTTCTTTGTTGTTGCCCGTCCATGACCAAGGCATGTAGCCATATTCCAGATGGTTGCATACGTCCAGTATTACGGTGTGGTCAGCCTTACAGGTCAGGTTGTTCCTTCCGTTGTCATAGTTGTAACCGAACTCACCTACGATGATGGGCAGATCCTTCGTGTGGCAGAGGTTTAGCTTTTCCCTGATTCTTTGTGGCTTATTCCAACTCCCATACATGTGGATGGAGAAGAGGATGTTATGCAGGGGATCGGAATCTATCACCTTTTGTCCGCATTTTATGATCGGGTCGATGTTCTGTCCCCATCCCGGAGCATCAACGACAAGGGTTGTGGTGTAACCGGCCTTACGCATGATGTCTATGCATCTTGTGTACGATGATTGCCAGTAGTCAGCCTTTGTCTGGTGAGCGCCCCATTCATTGGCAATGTTCAGCAGCAGGAATCTTTCGTATTTCCTGAGCATCGCGGCACGATGGGGCTCTGCATACCATGTTGCCATGTCTGCCAGACGGTCACCTGATGTGTTGCCTGTAACGTCATGGAGCTCCACCATTGGAATCATCTCAAGTTCAATGCAACGCTTGATGATGCGTTCAAGGTCGGCATCCTTGCCACGCGTGTTCCAGACGATGCGGATGGTGTTGCACCCCACGGCCTTAATGTCATCAAGAGCTGCGTATGCCTTTTCGCCGAACCATGCATGTGGATTGTTCATGCCTCGTATTACAAACTCCTGACCCTCTGCATCAATGAGCTTGGTCTTGTCCGTAGAGAACCCCTCATTTTGTGCATGGCAAAATGCTACCAGTATGGTATTGAGAATCAGCGTTAGTATGGTTTTGGTAATCATCGAATTATCTTCTTTCGTTTCGGGCTTGCTAAAAACTTAGCAGCGTATGTTTTTTGAGGTTAAAACTAATTCTTGTTATTGCAAATTTACGAAGAAATTCCCAATTACAGACAAGAAAATCTCTGATTTTGTTGAAATTGGATAAATTTAGCATAAATTGTTGTTTTTGTGCGCTGAATGCAGTCATAATGCTCGATGATGCTTCACCCTCGTTCAGCGTTCGCATTAGGTTCGCTTTACTTTCGCTCACAGTTCTACACGGATTTGTGAGCGAACTGTGAGTGCACACTGAGTGATGCTTGAAGAAACGTCGGTATGTTGTGGTTTTTTCTTTCATGCCACAAAGATACGACATTCCGAACGCCCCAATGAAGGGATTTGAGGGGATTTGAAGTAAATTGATGGGATTTGAAGGGATTTGAGGGGATTCGAGGAGCGTTTGCGAAAGATCAAAAGTCCGATTTTCCTCGGGACGGTATTTATTATTCTAACTAAAGTTTCCCATCTAAAGGAAGTTATTAGGAAGTTAATGAAGTTAAAGAAGTTAAAGGACGAATGTCCTGCTCCTTGAATGCATATAGCAAACGTATTACTTTTGACCGCTGTCAAAAGTCCTTTAACTTCCTAAGCGACG
>JAZLKL010000135.1:0-16840 GCA_045597585.1 Bacteroidaceae bacterium
AAAAGACCCATTATGGAATCCTACGAATCGGAAAAGAGCAGGAGAATCGTTTTTGATGACTCACTGCCTAAGTGGAACTATCTTATTAAGTGCTCATAGGTATGAGAAACTTTAGGAAGTTATTTTTTAATCATTACTTAACTTCATTAACTTCCTAATAACTTCCTTAAGATGGGAAACTTTAGTTCTTAATTATGCATTGTGAATGGTTCATGCTGTTATTTGCCATATCTTGTGCTTTTATGCTGATTTTTGTATGGAAAACGTGTGAGTTTCAGAAATAATCGCGTAAAAATTTGCTAAACCGTTATTTCTATCCTATCTTTGCGAAGTCAGAATAAAACATTATCTTCATATCGGTGGGAGCCTTGTCATGAGAAACGGGAAAATAGACAGATATCTTTTCGAGGGCGGTTACGCCCAGGCAACAGCGACTGGATCTGACACAGGCCAGTTTGCGTTCTACTATTACAACCAGGACCATCTGGGCAACAACCGTGAGGTCGTGGATGCAAGCGGGGTGGTGCAGCAGGTAACCAATTACTATCCGTTTGGAGCACCATACGCGGATTCTTCTTCCTCCAAGAATGCCAACAAGCAGCAGTACAAGTACAACGGCAAGGAACTTGACAGAATGCATGGCCTGGATACCTACGACTACGGTGCACGCCAGCATGATCCTATCCTTGCACGATGGGACAGGATAGACCCACTCTGTGAGAAGTACTACTCCATCAGTCCCTATGCCTATTGCGCGAACAATCCTGTGAGGTATGTGGATCCGACAGGGGAGTTTATTGCTATTTTTGATGAAGACAATAACATGCTGACATTTGACTATGACTCAGGTAAATTTATGAATGATGGAGAAGCATATAATGGAAACAATGATTATATAAATAGTGTCACTAAATGGTTGAATCAATTAATGGAGGGTGGAATGGGAAATGCTTTGGTTGAAAACCTCGCTAATAGACCAGAAGGGACTCTGTTGCAGGAAGCTGAAGCTGGTAAGGGTTCTGAACAGAAGGCTATTTGTAATGAACTGGCAGAAAAAAGATATGGCAATGGAATGATTGGTTCTATTGTCAGGCTAGATGGTAGCCAAGTAGCTGATGGATCTGATGCAGTAATAAATCTTGCTCATGAATTGGCACACTCAAAAGATTATCTGGATGGTACCATGAACGAGAATTCATGGGGGACAAAAACTTATTCAGAAGCTTTTGCAATGCATGTCGAGAATATGGTTCGTGTGGAACAAAACTCGATTGCAGGATACGATAAATATCCTATAAGAGTATTTTACGGGACAGATAATATGCGTGGTGCGTATGTCAATAGAGATAATTGTTCAAGTGTATTTTTCCGAACCAACTCTTTAGCGAATCCACTACCTAAAGGAGGAAAATATCAAACATTAAAACCAAAAGAAGGCTATGTTTATACAAATCGTTAGCAGAATAGTGCTTGGTATTTGCATTTGGTTTTTCTCTCCTCATGCAGTATTGGCAAAAAAACATATTAGGGCAAATAGTGCTATTGAAGCTGCCATGAAAGTTAAAATGAAGGGCGTAAGGAAGAATAGATACAAGCGCTATTCTTATTATTCTGATCATTTTAACCAATCTACAGCAAAGCGAATAGATTCTCTGTTGGTCGTGGAATTCTCCGAATGGAAAGCAGCCGAACAGGACACTATGTTTTTTTCCATATCAGACATTGGACCTGGTGGCTATTGGTGGATAAGTATTTATACACTTAAGTACAAAATTTCTATTAGGTTTAGACATTGTGTTCCTGATAGAATGATTGTTTATTTAAACAGCAAACATATTTCAATTTTTGATGATATTGTTAGAAATTGGAATGTGAATGCGTTTAGGGCGTGGAAAACAACCACGATTAAGGATACAGAAATGGAGAGAGTTATGCGGATTATATCTATAGGAAAAGGAAGATATGAATATGAGTTTTACGATTTATATGACAATTCAGAATTATATGAATATGTTAAGGACATGCCAATAATCTATAGAAAAAGATTTGAATAAATACAAGGGAACATGTGCACTTTTGAAGTAAAGTCTTTGATGGCTCAAAAAAAACTGAGCAGTAGAAACGGCTGCTCAGGATTTTTTTTTAATGAATTGAAATTTAGGTTGCTTTCTCTCTAACAATGCTAAGAGTCCTCTCGTCTATCGTTTAGCAGAAGATAAGCTGCGCGAGAATATAGATAGGAAGACAGACGATGAGTGAGAACTTGAACATGTAGCCGAAGAAGGAGGGCATCTTCACGCCACTCTGCTCAGCAATACTCTTGACCATGAAGTTGGGACCATTGCCTATGTAGGTGAGGGCTCCAAAGAATACGGCACCCATAGAGATGGCCTTGAGCAAGGTCTCGGAGATTCCTGCTACAAGTCCGGGAGTTGAGGGATCGACCAATGTGGTGGCTGTGGCATGGAATACCATGGCCGTGGGAGCATTGTCGAGGAAGGCCGAGAGGCTACCAGTGCAGTACACAAACTGCCAAGGCTCGCTCACGGGCAGAGGATTCTGCTGGAGGAACATCAGGGCTGGGGTCATAGTGGCAAAGATGCCGCAGAATACACAAGCCACCTCCAGAATGGGAGTCCAGGAGAAATCGTTGTCCACACGCACACTACGCTTGGTTGTGACCATCGACATGATGATGATGAAGATGAAAATCCACTCGCGCAACAGTTTGATGTAGAAGGGAGCGTCGTGCTCACCCATAGCTGGAATGTAGGTCTTGTTGACGAACATCGTGGCAGCAATGACACAAAGCAACCAGAAGATGTTGATAAGACCTGTGGCAGTCATCTTTACCTGCTCCGAAGAGTCGGCCTCCAAATCTTCCTTTGACTCCTTCTTGTATTTGAAGGTATCAACTACGTAGTAGGTGCCCAGCAAAAGCACGCCTACCATTGCCCATTGTGGCAACATGCTGAAAAACCACTCAAAGGGAACACCCTTTTGGAAGAGCAGGAACAATGGTGGGTCGCCGAGGGGCGTCAGAATACCACCACAGTTGGCCACGGCGGCAATAAAGAACAAGATGGTGTGCGTCTTGTGCTTGCGCTGGCTGTTGGTCTGTATCAGCAAGCGGATGAGCAGCATGGCTGCTCCGGTGGTACCCATGAACGATGCCAGCAGATAGCCAATGCCCAGAATGGTGGTATTGGTGAGCGGAGTGGCCTTAAGGTCTCCCTTGATGCAAATGCCGCCGGTAGTGACAAACAACGCCATGAGCAAGAGGATGAAAGGGATGTAGTCGTACACCATCTGATGCTCGATGTCGTGCCCCATACCTTCTGAGATAAGCCAGGTTGCCACGGGAACGCCCAAAAGAAGCGAAACAAGAAGTTTATGTGAATTGTGCTCCCACCACTCGCCTGCTTTGGTCAAGGGCAACACGGCAATACAAAGCAGCTGTACCACGAAGGGAATGAGCATCCACATAGGGATAACATGTTCCATAAGCTAAAATTTTAAAGTTGAAAATAAAACTGATAGTTTAAACCAATACCTTTGTCGTCTAGTTTGAAGAATTTTGTGCAAAGTTAGTAAAAAAACATATTGAGTGAACTGCAAACCTTCATTTTTTATTTTATTAGCCTAATTCTTGCCTCTATTTTCTTCATTTCAAAAAAAAAGCATTATTTTTGCGACAAGAAATCATCAACAATATATAAATAAATAGCAATGGCAGATTTTAAGTATGCTCCTATGTTCCAGTTGGGCGAGGACAAGACTGAGTATTATTTGCTGACCAAGGAGGGTGTCTCTGTCAGCGAGTTCGAAGGTCACAAGATGCTGAAGGTCACTCCTGAGGCATTGACCAAGTTGTCACAACAGTGCTTCCACGATGTTGAGTTTATGTTGCGTCGTGAGCATAACCTTCAGGTTGCCAAGATTCTGAGCGACCCCGAGGCAAGCGAGAATGATAAGTATGTAGCTTTGCAGTTCCTCCGCAATGCCGAGACTGCAGCCAAAGGCATTTTGCCTTTCTGCCAGGATACAGGTACTGCCATCATCCATGCAGAGAAAGGTCAGCAGGTGTGGACTGGTTTTGAGGATGAGGAGGCTTTGAGCCGTGGTGTGTACAATACCTATACCGAGGACAATCTCCGTTACTCTCAGAATGCTCCCCTTAACATGTACGACGAGGTGAACACCAAGTGCAACCTTCCTGCCCAGATTGACATTGAGGCTTGCGAGGGTGCTGAGTACAAGTTCATCTGCGTGGCTAAGGGTGGTGGTTCTGCCAACAAGACCTACTTCTATCCCATGACCAAGGCCCTCATTCAGAATGAGAGCACCTTGCTGCCTTGGTTGGTAGAGGAGATCAAGCACTTCGGTACAGCTGCTTGTCCTCCCTATCACATCTGTGTGGTTATCGGTGGTACCAGCGCTGAGAAGAACCTTCTGACCGTGAAACTGGGTTCTATTAAGTATTATGACAGTCTGCCTACCACGGGTGACGAGACAGGTCGTGCCTTCCGCGATCTTGACCTTGAGGAGAAGTTGCTCAAGGAGGTCTATAAGATTGGTCTGGGTGCACAGTTCGGTGGTAAGTACCTGGCTCACGACGTACGCGTTATCCGTCTGCCCCGTCATGGTGCTTCATTGCCCGTGGGTATGGGTGTCAGCTGTTCGGCCGACCGTAACATCAAGGCAAAGATCAACGAGCAGGGTATCTGGATTGAGAAGATGGATGCAAATCCTGGTGAGTTGATTCCCGCAGAATACGCTAAGGCTGGCGAGGGTGCCAATACCATCGAAATCGACCTCGACAAGGGTATTGATGCCGTTCGTGCTGAGTTGAGCAAATATCCCGTTAGCACCCGCGTAAACTTAAAGGGTACCATTATTGTGGCTCGCGACATCGCTCATGCCAAGCTGAAGGCTCGTCTGGATGCCGGTGAGGGTCTGCCTCAGTATTTCAAGGATTACCCTGTACTCTATGCTGGTCCTGCTAAGACTCCCGAGGGCTATCCTTGTGGTTCAATGGGTCCCACTACAGCAGGTCGTATGGATCCCTATGTGGACGAGTTCCAGGCCAATGGCGGTAGCCTCGTGATGATTGCCAAGGGTAACCGTGCTCAGTGTGTCACCGATGCTTGTAAGAAGTATGGTGGTTTCTATCTGGGTACTATCGGCGGTGTAGCTGCCGTTCTCTCTCAGAGCAGCATCAAGAGCATTGAATGCGTTGAGTTCCCCGAGATTGGTATGGAGGCTGTATGGAAGATTACTGTTGAGAACTTCCCTGCATTCATCCTTGTTGATGATAAGGGCAACGACTTCTTCAAGCAGCTCAAGCCCTGTGCTGGTTGTACCATCCTGTAATTGAATTCCCATTCTCTCATCTTTGGGGAGAGGAAGCAGATATTGAAAATCCCCGTCTGACGATTGTGTCAGGCGGGGATTTTAGGTGTTTTCCTCTCGTTTTGTTGAAATGCCATGTGTTGTATTAACAGTTGTCTTATTTTCAAGTCAAACGTGACTGCAACTTGTGGACAATTTGCCTAAATTGTGTCAATTTGTGTCTCGAATGACCTTTTTTTGAGGAAAAAGGCTATTTTTTTTTGTTTTTTTGCATCGAATAATCATTTTTTTTGTACTTTTGCAAAAACTTTTGGAATTAAACACCTGAACAGGAATTACACAATAGATTTATTCTTCCTTTACATGGTCTTTTAGAAAATGGAGTGTCGTTCGTGTTGGTGCCAAAATCAATAATTCGAAACGATATTATTACATTATTATAATTATTAATTCTAAACAGAATCGATTTATGAAACAACTAAGGAAAAATTGTAAGATTGGCTTCATGTCGATGCTTCTTGCAGCCTCTGCTTTGTGCCCCACAAGTGCTTCTGCAGCGGTCAAGAACGTAATGTGCGTGAAGACCAACACCGGACAGTACTTCCCCGTAGTTCGTGTCAGCATGATGGTCGTACCCGATGGTGGAAGCACCTTTGAAATCGTCCTGAAGGATGGTGTAGGCGAGGCTAATGTGAAGAGCATCAGTTTTGAGAAGCACAACGAGGACGTTGACTTCGACAAGTACAAGGAGCAGGCGAGTGGTTCAACCACCATCGACAGCAGCAAGAAGATTTACCTCTTTACCAACACTGGTAAATACCTTTCGTTAGGTAAGGAAAAGCCACAGCTCGAATCCATTGATGGTAGCAACATGTTTAACGTGGTTTGCAGCAGCATTACCGTGCCTGACGTCTCTGATGTGTATTTCATCCGTACCAATGACCCTGATGGCGTAATTGCATCCGACATTGATGAGGCTGTGGTGGCAGAGGAGAAGCTTACCTTGATGACTCCCATTTCGTCAGAGATGCAGATTTCTGGCTGTGGTGAAGCAGCAAAGGCTATTGTTTACGACGCTAACGGCAAGATGGTTGGCGATGCCCCTGTTTACAACGGAGTTTCGACAGTCTCTGTTGCTCATCTCACCAAAGGCGTTTACATCGTCAAGGTTGGCAACAAGGCACTCAAATTTATGAAGAAGTAAAACCTAAAAACAATAAAAAGATTACAATTTATGAAAAAGATATTTTCAACTTTCGCCATGGCTCTGGTTGCCATGACATCATTTGCACAGAAGAACCAGCAGTATTTCCGTGTAGAGTTTGACGTACCCGTTTCAAACGAGGGCAAGACCTATACTGGCAGCAATACCAGCGTAAGTGCCACCATGAAGGATGACTATGTGTATTGCAACCCCGAGCATGAGTATCTCGATTTTCAGGCTACTGACAATCCAATGTTTTTCCGCACCACCAATCCTAGCAATGTGAGCGAAACCTCATATTTCTATATTGGTAACAAGCGTGTTACTCAAAGTGGTTTGGGTACTGAGAACTATCCCTATATGGTAGATCACATTACCAAGATCAGTGCATATACTGTTCCCGTTGAGAAGATTACATGCGACTCAACCGAAACCTATCGCATTGAGCCAGGTGATCCCCGTTTCCCCGGTGACTACCCCACGACTCCCAGTCACAAGTACTATGACATCGCAGACTTTACCTTCAACCGTATGCCCCGCAACGTGGCAGAGCTGAAGACTCTCCTTGAGGATGAGAATGGTAATCGTGTACAGGCTTGCGAGAACCCCCTCTTCATGGCTGCTGTTTGCTACTTCATCTGGCCTCGTCTGCTTGATTGCAGCCAGGATGCTCGCGACATGTGGGACTATATGTATGGTAAGCACTATAGCGCTTTGAATACTTCAGGTATCGCTAACCAAACTTTCCAGAACGCTTGTATCGCTCAGTACGTAGGTAAGGATAAAGCAGGTGTATATTCACACAACAAGGCATTCCAGCACATCGGTGGTGCTACTCCCAGCAACCAATACAAGCCCAATGGCAAGAATTACGGTCCAGTAGGTCCTTTCAAGGTACGTGTAGGATGGGATGTTAAGGATCCTGTTACTTATTCTGCTGAAAAGAGTTGCTACATTGCAAGCATGCTTCTTTTCCCCAACCCTGATGCAAAGGATAGAGAAGAAATTGCATTTGACTATCCTGTAGGTCACGTAGTAAAGTTCCGCTCTACCAAGAAAAATGGTTGGTTCCTTCACGATGGTGAGAAGAGCTACTATTCAAAGGGCAAGGATCAGAACAATACTGATTTCTAATTAAGATAGATGATAAATACATTTGTGAGGGCACGCTTTAACGGCGTGCCCTATTTTTTTTCTGCCTAAATACAAGTGGCACCATCACCACATCTGCTGCGACAAGAAATACAATAAAGAGCGAGGCATCAACGGGTGTCTGCGCACCGCGACTATAAGGGGGGAGCTTCAGTTTCTTCTGATATACGTTGTCTGACAGAAACAAACATTTCTTCCCTTGATTCTCAAATTATCAGAATGTGGGGAGGCGTGGTTTAGAAAGCCTCTCCGATGGAGAAAATAAAGCCTGGTCCGTTGCGTGAGAATCCAAGGTCGAGGCGTATGTTGACACCTGGCTTAAAGCTGCAACGGTAGCCTATGCCATAATTCGGAAGGGTCTGCTTGAATTGCCAAGAGTGAGTGTCGCGAAACACATTGGCAAAACCTGCCCATGCCACCATGCCACTGCGCCCCCAGATGTGCTGGCGAAGTTCCAGCTGTCCCTCTACGATGTTTCGGTCGGTGTATCGGGCTTCGTAGTAGCCTCGCATTCGGTAGATACTTCCTACCTTGGCAAACTCTGTCCAGGGTACGTCGTGACCATAGTTGATGAGTGAGTGCAGTTCGCCACCCAGTACTCCACCCTTCCAAAGAGGTGCGAAGGCTTTCATCTCAAGTTCGGTGGCTGTGAACGTGGAGTAGTTGCCAAGGCATCGGGGCATAGCTCGCTGTTCGAGGTCGAGGTAGATTCCACGTGAAGGGTTGAGTGCAAAGTCGCGTGAGTCGTAACGTAGTTTCAATCCTATTCCTAAAGTGCTGGTATGGCGTGGATTGTCACCTAATAGTTGGTTGACGGTATTGTCGCGTTTGTCAGCATAATAAAGCGAGTAATAGACAGATGGACCCAGGTAAAGATTGTTGGCCAGTCGCCCAAGGAAGTTACCTGTGGCTTGTATTTGGTTGCGGGTGAAAGAACTGTTGTTGGCATCGTTATCCGCATTGTCATAGCCTAATCCCCAGAACTCGGTCTTGAAACTGGTAAACTCCACATTATAGTCGGAGCGGAAACGGTCATCGGGTAGGTAGTTGTTGCCCTGTGCATAGGCTTTGACCATGCCTTTTGTGGTAATCTGTGCCGTAAGTGAGAAATTCGACCTTTGAAGCATCTCGTTAGAGGGCTGTAGATGGTAAAGGGCCGAGGCACAGAGTCCTGCTCCAATACCTGCTGTTTTGTTGTAGAATGGTCCTCCGATAATGCTGAAGTCGAATTTGTCGAGAGGTTTAGGCTCATTGGCTTTCTTCAGGTAGTTCGTTAGCTTTCCCACTAAGCCACGGTGCCAGAAGTCGCGTACTGTTGTTGTATCCTTCAGCTCATTTTGAGGTGGAGTACCGACATTACCAACTACACCATCCTGCGCCCTTGCGGAAGGGCACAGGATGAGTAAGCTGAGTGAGAAGAGTAGGCCGCGAATCATCATAGGTTCTGCCTAAGTTGTATTTATTCTCCCAAAGGTTTTGAAACTGGGGTTTCAAAGAATCGTTTGTACACCCAGCTCAATGAGAAGTAGGCAATAAACGAAGTGAAGAAACCTGCAATAGCATCAATCAGATAATGTGCATGTATGTACACCGTTGCGGCACAAAGCAGGCAGTAGAGGGGAAGCAGGATGAGGGTGAGTGCCTTTGTCTTGTACTTCAACGATAGGATGAGCAAGATGGTGGCAATACCAATGTGGCTGCTGGGAAAAGCTGCCGTGGGGCGCTCTCCTGCCTCGTGAGCCATGCTGACCAGACGATGGAAAGGACCGTCAACGCCAACCTGAGGATACATCTCACGCATGTCGTGGAAATAATGTCCCATTTCGGGGAATACTCCATTGGCAGCATCCACGCCGGGTGCTGCATAGTAGTATTGTGGACCGGCCACGGGGACAAAGATATAAATAATGTAATATAGGAAGAATGAGGCAATGACGATGAATGCCACACGCTGCAATACCTCGGGACGCTTTACCCAGAACCAGGTTACCAAGAGGAAAATCATGGGGAAGTAGGCAAAATAGCCCATATAGAGTGGCTCGCTTACCCACCAATCGGGGTAGTTTTGCCCAAACAGCAATGAGGGTTGGCAACCAAACAGACTCTGCTCCCAGCCAGCAAACACGTGGTCAAGGTTGATGAAGAGACGGTTGAATTCGTATGTGTCAGGATACCAACGGCTCAGTGTCATCATTACCAAGGCAATTCGTAAGTATGTGGTCAGGCGACATGGATATGCTTTGTACATCCAATATACTACAGCAATGAGAGCCATAAAACCTACACGTTGCAGAATCATGGGGATGGGTTCTACCAGATCCACGATAAAAAGTGAGGTCAGGATTAGGGTGAAAATAGTGTAGGCAATCATTGCCCACTCAATAGGCCAGATGCCTTTCTGGAATTCGCTTGCAGGCAAGCGTTTCATTAAATCTTTTATCATTTGCTAATTTCTTTTTTTTATAGATACGTATTATGAACTGATTTGTTTTTTATGTCAAAGCCAGGAACTATAGAACTCTGGACAACATAGAAACCCTAGTAAGACTAGAAAATCAAGAAAAACCAGAAGCTCGAGTGAATGGAAGCTTTCTACAGCCACTTGTTCTCCTTGTACCACTTGATCGTCTCCTTCACACCTCGTTCCAAAGGCCATTCGGGATGGTAGCCAAGGTCGCGGCGTGCCGGTTCTATGTCACATTGCCAGTTGCGCTGCTTCAGTATGTGGTATTTGTCCAGATTGAGCGTGCTTGTCTTGCCAAACCAACCGCTCACCGTACCCGAGATGGCACAAATGGTTTTAAGGAACCATAAAGGTGCTTTGATGTGGAGTACCCATGGGTTGCCCATCTCTTGCTGCAGCAAATCGCTGAATCGGCGGCTGTGATACACTTCTCCGTCGCTCAGGAAGTATGCCTTTCCTTCTGCGTCCTTTGCCTCAATGGCCAAGAGAATGGCAGCCACGAGGTCGCGCACATAGATGAAGGTTATCTCTTGCGGTTTAAAGCCTACGGCAAAGTCGGTATGTTGCTTGATGCTTTTCGCCATCAGGAAATAGTCTCGTTCGCGAGGACCGTACACTCCTGTGGGACGAAGAATGACATAGGGGAAGTTCTTCGTGTTCTTTAAGTAATGCTCTGCCTGTAGCTTACTCTTGCCATATGCCGTATTAGGACAAGGGGTGTCGGTGAGTAGGATGGGTGAATAAATCCAGCCGTTAATGCCCTGCTCCCCTGTATCTCCCTTGGAGGAAGAGGATGCTGCGGAGGTGGCTTGCTGTGAAACCAGTGCTTCCTCCCTTATTGCCCCAAATATGCTCAAGCTGCTCACAAACACAAAGCGTTTGGGTGTCATGTCCTCACTTTGCAAGGCCTGTATGAGGTTTTGCGTACCCAGCGTATTGGTTTGATAGAACCCCTCCTTGTCAGGACACTTGGTGGCACCTGCGGCATGCACCACATAGTCCCATCCTCGACCACCCATTTTCTCACGGAACGAACGTAACTGTCCTCGCAATTTTTCAAGCGAGGAGAGGTCGAGTTCTGCAAAGCGGATGCGCTCGTCGCAAAGGTATTTCCTGCTACTCGATGCACGCATGCCCGCATACACTTCGTAGCCTTTCTTCAATGCCTCTTCCACGATAAAACTGCCAATGAAACCGCTTGCTCCTGTTATCAGAATGGTCATCAATTATGCTTTCATTTGTAATTTGCTTGCAAAGATAAGATTTTTAACGCAAAAAATAGTTAAAAGATGTGCATTGTTCATATTTTTATGCTATATTTGCTTTCAGAAACAACAAAAGCATAGTTTACTATGAGCAAATCAAACAAAAAAGGCGGTAAGCGCATCACTAAAAAGGAGCTGATAGCCCTTATGGTGAATCTCTTTCAGACAAAGGGTGGCGAATCTGTTTCGCTCAAGGACATCTATCGTACTCTCAACCTCGACACCCATCCTGCAAAGGTGTTGTGTATGGATGTAATCGAGGAATTGCTTTTCGATGATTTTATCGTTGAGAAGCCTAAGTACAACTATCATCTCAATGCACCTTGCCAGGTGATGGAAGGTGTATTCCATCGTAAGGCCAACGGTAAGAACACCTTTGTGCCATCGGATGGCGGTGAGGCCATTCTTGTGGCCGAGCGTAATTCGATGAACGCCATGGATGGTGACATCGTCAAGGCATCGATGATGGCTCGCCGACGCAACCATGTGCGTGAAGCGGAAGTAGTGGAGATTGTAAAGCGCTCCGACAAGTCGTTTGTGGGTACGCTTCAGGTAAAGAAGAACTATGCCTACTTGCTTACGGAAGACCGTACGCTGGCCAATGACATCTTCATTCCTATTAAGGATCTGAAGAAAGGTAAGACGGGCGACAAGGCCGTGGTGAAGATTATTGAGTGGCCTCGTGACAGCAAGAACCCTGTGGGTAAGGTGATTGACATCTTAGGACAGGCAGGTGAGAACAATACTGAGATGCACGCCATCCTGGCAGAATTTGGCTTGCCTTATTCTTATCCCAAAACTGTGGAGGATGCTGCGGACCTCATTGAACCAGGTATCACGGAACAAGAGATTGCGCGTCGTGAAGACTGTCGCGACGTGATGACTTTCACCATCGACCCCTACGATGCCAAGGACTTTGACGATGCTATCAGCATTCGTGTCATCAAGGGAGAGATGGGAGCAGAGGATGCCATGTACGAGGTGGGGGTGCACATTGCCGACGTGTCTCATTATGTGAAGGAAGGGGGTGCCATCGACAAGGAAGCCGTAAAACGTGCTACCAGTGTCTATCTGGTCGATCGCACAATCCCCATGCTTCCTGAGCGCCTTTGTAACTTCATTTGCTCTCTGCGTCCCGATGAGGAGAAGCTTACGTTCAGCGTCATCTTCAAGATGAATGTGAAGGCAGAGGTCAAGGATTACCGCATTGTGCATTCTGTCATCAAGAGTAATCGTCGATTTACTTACGAAGAGGTGCAGAAGGTGCTCGAAGACCATAAGGAAGCAAGTGAGGAAGACTATCAGCGTCCCGGTGACAAAGCAATTCCTACTGACCCCAGTTATGAACCTGCCGAAAACTTTGCCACCGAACTTATTACCTTGAATCGTATGGCACATCAGTTGCGTGCCAAGCGTTTCGAGACAGGAGCTGTGGACTTTGATCGCGAAGAGGTGAAATTCCAGATAGACGAGAAGGGAAAGCCTCTGGGTGTGTATTTTAAGTGTTCCAAGGATGCCAATAAGCTGGTCGAGGAATTTATGCTTCTGGCTAACCGTAGTGTGGCAGAGAGTATAGGAAAGGCTGTCAATCCCAAGGCAAAGAACAACAAGAAGGCTGAGCATGGCGATATTCCCAATATGAAGGGTACCAAGACGTTTGTGTATCGTGTGCATGACTTGCCCGACCAGAATAAGCTGATGAACCTGAGTGACTTTGTGAGCAAGTTCGGTCACAAGCTCAAGGCCACCGGTAATATGAAGGAGGTGAGCAAGAGCATTAACAAGATGCTTGAGGAATGCAAGGGCAAGCGTGAGCAGAACATGGTCGAGATGATTACCCTTCGCTCCATGATGAAGGCTCGTTACAGTACGCTCAATATTGGTCATTACGGTCTGGCTTTCGAATATTACACTCATTTTACCTCTCCCATCCGTCGTTATCCCGACCTTATGGTGCACCGTTTGCTCACTCGCTATGCCGAGGGTGGACGCAGTGTGTTGCGTGAGAAGTATGAGGATCTTTGCGATCATTCCAGCGAGATGGAACAGCTGGCTGCACAGGCTGAGCGTTCAAGCATTAAGTACAAGCAGGTAGAATACATGCAGGAACACCTGGGTGAGGAGTTCGATGGCATCATCAGTGGTGTTACCGAGAGCGGCATCTATGTTGAGATTACCGAGAACAAGTGTGAGGGAATGGTTCCTTTGCGCGACCTCAACGATGACTACTATGACTTCGATGAGAAGAATTATTGTCTTATCGGTCGTCGTCACCACCAGCGTTACTCTTTGGGTGACAAGATTCGTATCAAGGTGGCCAAGGCTAATCTTGAACGCAAGCTGCTTGACTTTGCCTTGGCTGATGAATACAAGGCTGTCGAGACTGCCAAAATCAAGGAGACCACCCTCAGTGATGTGAAAAAGAAAAAGAAGAGGAGAAAATAGTTCCGAAGCAATGCCATATTGCTCTCATGGAATAGTTACGACGGTTTACGTATAAATACCTCCCTCAATCAGTTTGAGACGTATAAATGCGCGGAACTAAGGTATCATAAGTATCAAGAGAATGCCTAATAGCCAAAAGATTACCCAAACACAGCGCCTTGAACAGCGCCAGCAACTCTCTGCTCAGCAGATTCTGGTTGCCAAGCTTACCGAGTTGTCGGTAGAGGAGTTGCGTGCCCGCATTGAAACGGAGTGCGAGGAAAATCCTTGGTTGGAACGCACCTCGTCGGACAGTTACGACGATGAAGGCGGTGGTTTGGTAAATGATAGTGGAAGTGAAGGCGATGCCGATACTGACGAAAACTTCGATGAAAACGATGGATTAGGCAATTCTTCCGATAACAGCGATGAGGCTGATTGGGGTAGTGATGAGTTTCCCTCAACCTATGCTGACGACCATTCTCGGCAACGTGAGGATGGTGAGTTGCTGAGTTTTCATGAACTGCTGATGCAGCAGGTAGGTGAATACGATCTTGACGAACATAAGCGTTATATACTTGAGTACCTTATTGGCTCGTTGGATGATGATGGATTCTTGCATACTCCACTTTACGAAATAGCCGATGAACTCGATATTTACCACAATGTTCGTACCCATGAACGCGAACTCGAAAGTATATTGAAGGTCTTGCAGGAGTTTGAACCTGCAGGTGTGGGTGCCCGCAATCTTTGCGAGTGCTTGCTCATTCAGGTTCGTCGTAATGAGTCGCTTCCCATGCGTTCTCACCTCATCACGCTTTTTGAACACTATGCTGATGAATTCACGCAGACACACTGGGATGTCATTCAGCGTAAGATGAAATTGAGTGATGCCGATCTGACGGCTCTTCGCCGTGCCATCAAGCGTCTCAATCCACGTCCGGGAGGTAGCATTGGCAGGTTGCCTGAAGAGGCTGCCCATATTGTGGTGCCCGATTTCAAGGTGCAAACCAACGAATATGGTGATGTTTTCTTCCAACTCTGTGAGTCGGGCATCCCACAGTTGCAGATGAGCGAAGACCCCTCGCAATGGATGAGCGAATATACTGATATTGATGAGAAGAGCATTAGCAAGGAGGTTCGTGATGCTCTGCGCTATCAGCGTAAGCAGATTGAGACGGGTTCACTCTTCATTGAGGCATTGGCGCAGCGTCGTCGCTCTCTTACGGCAGTCATGCGGGCTATCATTAAGCTGCAGGGTGATTTCTTCCGTGAAGGCGACGAAACCTTGCTCCGTCCCATGCGTATGGAGGATGTGGCACAACTATCTGGTTTAGACATAAGCACTGTGAGCCGTGTCTGCCGTTCCAAGAGTGTCGATACAAGCTATGGTACCTTCCCTTTGCGGTGGTTCTTCAGTAGTGGTACTAAGAAGGAGGGAGAGGAATTCTCCGTTCGTCACATTCTCTCTGCTCTTAAGAAACTGGTTGACGAAGAAGACAAGCGTCACCCTTTGAGTGATGAAGACCTTACTGATATTCTGCAAAAGCAGGGCTATGATGTGGCACGACGCACAGTGGCCAAGTATCGCGAACAACTGGGGATTCCTAATTCCAGGATGAGAAAATAAATACAGATGAAGCATTCACGTAAAAACTCTGAGGCGCGCACCCTCATTATGATGGCAAAGGTCATCAGCACATTGTTCCGCCCTATCTATTATCCGGTGGTTTGCTGTGGCATTTTACTTGTCGTAACTCCCCTTTCCCGTCTGCCTTGGCAATATAAGATCATGGAGATGTGCATCATGATGGTGTTTACTATTGCCATGCCTTTGTTCTTCACCGCATGTTTTCGTCGTTTTCGTCATATTAGTCGCACAGACATGCGCAAGCGAAGCAACCGTATCGTACCCTATCTCATGACTATCATGTGTTACTCGGGCTATCTCTTTCTGATGCGCAATGCCTACATGCCTTACCTGTTGTTCTCGGTTATCAGCGCCGCCTTGCTTATCCAGATAGTGTGCACCCTGTTGAGTCTTGTCTGGAAGGTAAGTGTACATTCTGCCGGTTCCGGAGCTATGATAGGTGCCATTGCTGCGTATAGTCAGATATTCCAGTTCAATCCCCTTGCCTGGATGTCTGTTGCCATCATGATAGCCGGTTTGGTGGGTACCAGTAGAATGATACTCCGTCAGCATAGCCTTTCGCAGATTGTCGTGGGCACCCTTATTGGCATTGTGTGTGGATACTTTGGCATTGCGTGGGGCATTCTCATCTATGGTGCATAACGATGTTCCATGGTTTGATATACGGAATGCTATGATATCTGGAAAACCCAGAATATATAGAAACCCCTAGGATATCTAGATTCTAGAAGTTCTAGATGTTCTAGAAATTCTAGAAAACCTAGGATGACTAGAAAAACTAGAACCCAGAGCTCCTAGAACTTATAGAGCCTTTAGAAAAACTAGAATATGAAATAAAAAAAAAACATAACTTAAATGAAAGCAATTGTAAGTATTATCATGGGCAGCACCAGTGATCTGCCCGTTATGGAGAAGGCTGCCAAGTTTCTTGACGACATGCAGGTTCCTTTTGAGATGAATGCCTTGTCGGCTCACCGTACTCCCTGCGAGGTGGAGTCTTTTGCCCGTGAGGCAGAAGGTCGTGGTTTGAAAGTCATCATTGCGGGTGCCGGTATGGCTGCTGCTCTACCGGGGGTGATTGCCGCCAGTACCACCCTTCCCGTCATTGGTGTACCTATCAAGGGCATGCTCGACGGTTTGGATGCAATGCTTAGCATTATCCAGATGCCTCCTGGCATTCCTGTGGCTACTGTAGGTGTAAATGGTGCGATGAATGCGGCTATTTTGGCTGTTGAGATGCTTGCCTTGAGCGATAAGGAACTTGCTGTCCGTCTTGCCACTTATAAGCAAGGGTTGGGGCAGAAGATTGTCAAGGCCAATGCCGACCT
>JAZLKL010000136.1:0-5999 GCA_045597585.1 Bacteroidaceae bacterium
GTCCTCCTGTCCCCTTCCGTTACGGCTACGCCTCCACTCCAAGGGACAGGAGGACTAAAGCCTAACGATTATCATTTCTCTATGGTTAGTGGTACACTTTTCAATTATTAGGGGTGGTACACTTTTAAGTTACAATCTACATGATGTGAGCTTTTAATGGTAACAACTCATCTTTTTGGCTGTTTTTGTTTCATTCATCGGTTACGATGCTCGCATCGCGCCCTCTTCATGAAGCAAAAGCATTTCAAAAATCTGAGGTTAAATCGTGCCAATTTATTTTTTCACCATCACTTAATCCTCCCCGTTAAGGGGAGGCGGCCTACAGGTCGGGGGGCTGAAACATAAAACTCCGAATGATTTGAAAACTCCCCCGAGTTTAGGGCAAGAAAATTTGGTTTCGCGCCAAAATAGCAGTACCTTTGCGTCAGATTTGTAAATCTACCGCGATCGTCTTTCAAAGGATATAAATTTTGTTCCCTCGCGACGTAACAATTGCCGCGTCACGAGAAAGTAAAAATCTGTATAAGATTATGGCAATCAAAGTAAAAGCTATCGAGCGCAACGTGTCGTTCGAGAAGGGTCAGGAGAAGTTCGCCTACGTGCTGCAGGCAGACCTTTACGGCTTACTTGCGCGGCACGCACCCCTCAAATGGTGGTGCCCCCCGTTTAACGTTGCCTCGCAGCTATAAGTAAGTGATCATAATTATTTTTGTGGCTTATTGATGGGTTTTTGCATTATTTTTTGTATTTTTGCACCATCTTTTGAGACACGAAGACGCTAAACGGAAAAATGCACTATTGACAATGCACAATTTACAATGCATAATTCACAATGCAGAAAGAAAAAATGACTAAGAAATTCAAGATAAGCAGAAAGACGGCCATCGTGGCCCTGACAGGCTTGGTGCTGTGGTGCGTGGTGGCCTATATGTACACGCTGTGCAGCGTGCCCATTGAACGCATGGTGCGCGGCGTGGTACTGATAGAGAGCGATCATCAGCTGATGCTGTGCTATGACGACGGCAAGTCGTTGGCGCTGACAGGCGTGGAGAGAACCTATTGCACGGGCTTCTTTGTGAGTCGCAGCGGCGACATAGAGACGCACTGGGCTCATGCCGACGACTCGGTGGAGGCTCTCTCGAAGGACAGCATTCGTGTGCTGCTGACCGACCTGCAGGCGCGTACCGCAGTGCGACAGGGCGAGCTCGACGACATGCTGGATGAGATGGCATACTACGACCGCACCCATACCGTGGTGGACGATGGATATAATCAGGTTATGGCTCTTCATGACGTGCTGATGACCGAGGTGGACAGCTTGAAACTGTTGCAGAATGCCCTGGACGAGGCGCTGAAGGGTGACAAGTTCTCGTTGCGTTTCCAGCGCTCGCTGGCCGTGTACTACCGTCCCACGCTGAGCGACACGCTGCAATGTTTCGAGGCAGAGAGCATAGACGAGAGCCATTGCCGCCTCACGGAGCAAAGGTTGCCCGAGGGAGCCTACGTGTTCAACCCCACCTCGATGCGATGGGGCAACGAACAGCGGTGGGCGCTGGGTTACCTTGTGGAGCCTCAGAAGGTGGACGACTCGCTGGCTTACGTGCCACAGGTGGTGAACCTCGACACGTTGCCCGGCACGGTGCCTTTCCCCGCCGTTCTTTCAGGAGCTCCCGTAGTGGATGCCCGCGCTCATCTGCGAGCCGTGTGTACGCCTGCCGGATGGGTGGAGAGGGGTGGATACGCCTTTGCCCCCAGTGCCTGGTGGAGCAGTTTCACGCAATGGATAGGCGGCTGGTTCGGTTCATCGCTTCCTCCTGCCTCAGCGCCTGTGGCTTATGTCAACAGAGTGGGGGAGCGTCCGCATGAGGGCTTCGGCACCTACACCGACTCGTTGGGTTACACCTACGTGGGTGTGTGGGAGGCAGATACCCTGCCTCGCGGCGAGCGTTGGGTGGGTTATCGCCAGAGCGTGTTCGACACGTTGCGTAGCGAGCGCTATGTGGGCGACTTCGACGGACAGCTACGTCCCAGCGGCGAAGGTAAGATGATGGGTACCTCATACTATGAAGGTGAGTGGAACGAGGGAGTGCGTCACGGCTTCGGCATCGGCATCATGCCAGGACGCATCGTCAGCATCGGTTCGTGGAAGAAAGGCAAGTTCATGGGTGAGCACATCATCTATCATGCCGACAGAGTGTATGGCATCGACATTGCCCGCTATCAGCACGAGAAGGGCAAGCGCAAATACCCCATACGCTGGCAGGAGATGCGTGTGACGAATCTGGGCACACGCACGAAGAAGACGGTGCACGGAGATACCGACTACCCCGTGTCGTTCTGCTACATCAAGGCCACCCAGGGTGTGCGCACCAAGAGCGACTACAGCACGGAGGATGCCTTCCAGGCGCGTATGGCGGGCATTCATGTGGGGCATTACCATTTCTTCTCGCCCATGAGCGGAAAGAGTCAGGCAGAGTGGTTCCTACAGCATGCCTCGCTGAAGAAGGGCGACCTGCCCCCCATGCTCGACGTGGAGCTGTCGCCCAAACAGATAGAACAGATGGGTGGTGCTGAGGTTATGCTGCGCGAGATGGTGGAGTGGATTCGTGTGGTGAAGCCTCGTTGCCAGACACAACCTGTGCTGTATGTGAACCAGAACTTCGTAGATACCTACATGGCGAATGCTCCCGAAGAGGTGAAGGCTTGTCCTGTATGGGTGGCTCGCTATAGTCAGTACCGTCCCTACGTGCGTCTGCTCTTCTGGCAGCTCTCGGATGACGGTCGTGTGAAGGGCATCACCCCCGATGTCGATATCGACGTATTCAACGGTTCCATGGAACAGTTTGAGGACTTCGTGAGGGAGAATGGGATAAAAAGTAATTGAAAAAAGAAGACCCTCTCCGGCGCTTTGCACCACCTCCCCCGTAGAGGGGGAGGGAGTGGTTACATTCGCCTGATGACTGCCCAAACAAAATTGCGCCAGCCGATTATTCACTTCTCACTATTCACTTCTCGCTTGCGAGATTGCCTCTGCGTTCAATAAAAATCGCGCCAGCTAATTGTGCACTATGCACTACGCACTACTAACTAACTAAGCACTATGCACTATCTTAGTATCCCAGGAACCTCTTTACTTCTTTGGGGAAATCCTCTTCGATGCCACCTCCGCGGTTGCCACCATACCATTTAGCATAGGCAGTGGTGCCGGCAATCTTGACATCTGACACATAATCGCTGTATTTGGGGTCTTCCATCATCTGGTTGAGCATCTTGACATGCTTGGGATTGGTTATGGTGACGGTGTTCTCCACAATTTCTTCCTGACCATGAACCACGTACTGGTCTTCCTGCTCGTCGTATTCTACCCATCGGTCGTCATCCCCTTCCTCTGCATTCTTGGCCTCTTCCTCGCTAATAACCCCCATAAGACTGGTTATTGCCGTGATGGAGACCTCCCATTTCGTGATGACCTCCCATTCCGACTCGTTCTCTGCCAATACTTCTGCCTCGTTGGCAGGAGCTGCTTCTTCAGCCTTCGTGCTATTCTGACTCACAGCGGTGGAGTCGGTAGATGTTGCATTCTCGTCTGCTTTCTTGCCACAGGCAGTAGCCAGTAAAATGGCACATGCTGCCATGAAATACTTAGGATTTGTTTTCATGATTTGTATAGTTTGTCTATGATAATGCGGCAAAGATACGAAAAAATTTTGTGTATTCGAAAGTAAATTGTAACTTTGCGCAATATATTTCCTGCGAATAGATGATTTGACAGAATAAAATATAGATAATTAATCATAAAAAAGTAGAGCAACCCCATCAAAGCATTCTACTACCCCCGTACGTCAAGGAAGGGGACATGGGGACAATTCATTATGACACTCATTAAATCAATTTCAGGTATTCGTGGTACCATCGGCGGTAAGGCAGGTGATACCCTCAACCCACTCGACATCGTGAAGTTTACCAGCGCCTATGCAACCTTGATTCGCAAGACCACTCAGGTTAAGAGCAACAAGATCGTGGTAGGTCGCGATGCTCGCATCTCGGGCGAGATGGTAAAGAACGTGGTGTGTGGCACCCTCATGGGTATGGGTTTTGATGTGGTCAACATCGGTTTGGCTTCCACCCCCACCACCGAGATTGCCGTGACAGGCGAAGGTGCTTGTGGTGGCATCATCCTCACCGCCAGCCATAACCCCCGCATGTGGAACGCCTTGAAGCTGCTCAACGAGAAGGGCGAGTTCCTCGACAAGGCACAGGGCGAAGAGGTGCTTCGCATTGCCGAGGCAGAAGACTTTGAGTATGCCGACGTTGACCACCTGGGCAAGTACATCGAGGACAACTCCTACGACCAGAAGCACATCGACATGGTGCTCGGCCTTGACCTCGTGGACGTAGAGGCAGTCAAGAAGGCTAAGTTCAAGGTGGCTTTCGATGCCGTGAACTCTGTAGGTGGCATCATCCTGCCTAAGCTGTTCGACCAGCTTGGCGTGGAGTACACCGGTATGTTTACTGAGCCTACTGGCGACTTCCAGCACAATCCCGAACCCCTTGAGAAAAACCTTGGCGACATCAAGGCCTTGATGCAGAAGGGTGGTCATGACATCGGTTTCGTGGTGGATCCCGACGTGGATCGTCTGGCCTTGTTCTGCGAGGACGGCACTATGTATGGCGAGGAGTACACTCTTGTCACCGTGGCCGACTACATCCTGCAGCATACTCCCGGTAACACCGTGAGCAACCTCTCTTCGACCCGTGCCCTGCGCGACGTAACCCACAAGTATGCCGGTTGCAAGTACACCGCAGCTGCCGTAGGCGAGGTGAACGTGGTGACCAAGATGCGTGAGACGGGTGCCGTGATTGGTGGTGAGGGCAATGGCGGAGTCATCTATCCCGCTGCCCATAGTGGACGTGATGCCTTGGTGGGCATCGCCCTCATCCTGACCTATCTGGCCAAGAAGCAGATGAAGACCAGCGAGCTCCGTGCCACCTATCCTCCCTATTTCATTGCCAAAAATCGCATTGACCTCACTCCTGATACCGACGTGGATGCCATTCTCGTGAAAGTGAAGGAGCTCTACAAGGACGAGGAGGTGAACGACATCGATGGTGTGAAGATTGACTTCCCCGACAAGTGGGTACACTTGCGCAAGTCGAATACCGAACCCATCATCCGTGTCTATTCTGAGGCAAGCACCACGGAGGCTGCCGACGAGATTGGCAAGAAGGTGATGGACGTGGTGTACAGCATGGTATAATCTTGCTTTGCTGAACTATTATAATTGAAGTTTCGCAAGCTCAACTTGTGGAAGTTATACGCCTTTGGCGCGGAAGTTAATGGGAAGTTAGCTTCGCGGAAGTTAGAGGACCAATGTCCTGCTTCTTGTATTATTCTCCAAGGCTAATACTATTGTCTACTTTTGACCGCCGTCAAAAGTTAACTTCCTAATCAATAGCTATAACTTCCTATTAACTTCCTCATACTTAAGAATGCAAAACTTGCGAAAGTTGTATATTATGCAATAATGGCGACCAAGAGGTCGCCATTATTTGTATGTGTCGCTTATTTCTATAATAGTTACAATGTTATATTTGCTGGATTACTTTCTTTCTTAGCATTGATCGACTTTGTCACTTATAATTGTTTTCTTTGTTCTCATTATAGAATTGCTTGAAGGACTCTTTTGTCATGTGAATACTTTCAAATGTCGATTTGTCAATGACTACGTAATCAATAATGGTTTGATCATAGTTTCTATTTGGAATTATCCAATATTCGTCTGATTCAAAAGACACGGTCTGTTTTTTTACAGAACTTGCTCCACACAGTTTTACATACTTTACTGCCTGATTATTAGCCCAACTTTTACGTTTCTTTTCTGTTTTTCTTGCTAATCAGCGATTTGTGTTTTTGATTTGCTTTACTGTGTTCTACAAATTTTGATTTTTCTAAACGGCATCGGTTTGTAATTCAACATGGAGTAGATGTCGGCGGCTTT
>JAZLKL010000137.1:0-6316 GCA_045597585.1 Bacteroidaceae bacterium
TTATGCCATCAAGAACATGGCCACTTTGATGGAACGCCCCGTAGCCCTGCAGGAAGCCGTGTTTGAGCACCTGTTTGAGCAGGCCGAGATAGCGAAGTTCGACAGGGAGGAGCTTCACAGTTACCGTGAGAGTCAGAAAGATTACTGGGACTGGTGTGCCGTGACCGATACAGCCGAGCGAAAAGGACATGCCGAAGGTTTGGCTGAAGGTATGCAGAAGGGTAAAGCCGAAGGTTTGGCCGAAGGCCGTGCGGAAGGTATGGCTGAAGGCATGCAGAAGGGTAAAGCCGAGGGTATAGCAGAAGGCGATAGAAATCGCCAAATATCCACCGCCCGCTCGCTGAAGGCGATGGGAGTTCTTTCTGTAAGCCAGATAGCCGAAGCCACAAGCCTGAGTGTGGACGAGATAGAGGCTTTGTAGAGAGGGCTTGTGAATCGTGAATTAAAAATGAAGAATACATTTGGTTTTGTTTGGCATGCTCTACTGGCAGTAGTGCTATGTGTGAGTTTTACTTCTTGCAGTAAGGATGGCGATGAAATCAACCCGGGTGAGGGTGGTTCGCCTAACCTGATTGCAGGTACGTTCAGCGTAAGTTCAACCAAGAAGGTGCAGTTCACCAAGGGTAACTTGTATTGGGATGGCTCTGCCTACCATTTTGAGACCAACCAAACAGACTATCCCGAGTTATGGAATGCCAGCCATGTGGGACATTTCTATTGGACGAGCCTCAATGATTACCAGAGTGGCTACACTGATTTAGTGCCTTTCGCACAGCGCTATGCCTCCACAAACTTCAGTCACATCCTTAGCTACAAATTCTTTTGTGGTGAGGACAGTCCCCTCACCGTGGATGGCATTAGTGGCTGCTTTGCTCTGAGCCGGTCGGAGTGGCATTACCTTATCTATGCCCGCACCAATGCCACCAAACTGTGCAAGTATGGCGTAACCGTAGGTGGCAAGGTTAACTGCCTGATCATAGCCCCCGATGGTTTCAGCGGTGGCTTGAAGTCTTCCTATACTTTGTATGAGGTTAATTCCCTCGGCCTGGTTTGTCTGCCTGCTGCTGGTACTCGCGATTCTTGGGGCATATCCGGTGCCGAGAACTGGGGTGGCTACTGGTCTTCTACGCCTTTTGTTGAGGGTGGTGCGTACGCCCTTTACTTCGACTCAGACTATGTATACGAGGGCGACAACTTCGACCGTAGCATTGGCTTGCCGGTTCGCCTCGTGCGGTTGGCTCAGTAACCTTTGCTTTTTGTCAAGTCAGGAGACAATAGCCGGAGAATCTCTTTTATGAAAATATTTGCAAAACCGATAATGGTTTTGTATCTTTGCAGACGGAAAAACGAGGCTGTTTTCCTGTGTTTTTCCTTCAGTCAGCCTCCAATCAGCACCCTATGTGCGCACAATTGGCTTACGTCTGGCTTACGTGTTTTTACGTAAGCCAGACGTAAGCAAAGCGAGTAATGCCCGAGTGCAAGCCGTAGGATGACCGAAGCTTCATGGAAAGAAATTGACAGAAATATGATGAGATGAAAAAACGGCCGCATAGAGCAAAATACCCTCTGCGGCCTATGTGCCGCAATCAAGACCGCATGTGTGGTTTGATAGCAACATTCGAGTTAAAAAATTGAAGAAGTGAACGATAAAGTGTTTAAATTAAACTTTTTTCATGTTAAGTATTGCAAAATAATGCAATTTCCCCTCCTTTTATTTTTTATTTGTAAAAAAATAACGTATCTTTGCAAAGCAAATATATGCAGGATTACTTATATACTGAAGTTTCCCACCCTTTGGGTGGTTGAAACTTAGGGAGTTAAAAGGAGTTAAAGGAAGTTATCGCTCCTTCGTCGCTTAGGAAGTTAAAGGACGATACGTTTGTAAGATGCATTCAGGGAGCAAGACTTTCGTCCTTTAACTTCTTTAACTTCTTTAACTTCATTAACTTCCTAATAACTTCCATAAGGTGGGAAAGTTTAGTTATATGTCTTTTAATCAATGGGTTTTTAAATTAAATCAATAGGTTATTAAATAAATATTAGGTAAAATGAGAAAGAGAAAGTTATTTCTATTGTTAATCATGGCAGTGACCATGATGTCGTTCTGTCCGACATTGGCTTGGGCAGATGACTATCCGTTTGCGAGAGTCGATCAAGGCAATACTATATTTGACGTGTCAAAGATGGACAATTCAGCAATTATTATCCATGATGGTTGGCTTAAAAATGGTCCTGATAGTGTTGCTTTTGACGGTCATCCCGTATTTACTGGAATATGCCAAAATAGAACCTATTTCTATAATTACGAAAGCATATCTCCTGAGCATACGCCAATCTTGCGTGATTTGACTCATCAGACAATTACTAATTATGCTATATACGTTGCAAACGGTGATGCTAAATACATTGTTGAAGGTGATGTCACAATGGGCGGCTATGAAAACGCTGTATGGTTGCAGGGAGCTACATACATGGAAATAACAGGTTCTGGTAACCTTACTCTTAGAAGAAAAGACGGAGGTTACAGATCAGCATTTATTGCTGTTAATGCAAAAACATCAGGAAACATCAATATTGATATCGACGGCAATCTTGTTGTTAGTGGAGGCAAAATCACTGGAAATCAAATATCTGGAATCAATATTGATGCTAAGTCCATTACAGCAAATTGTACAGACGTAATGCTGTCATGCATTGCTAATGCTTCTTTGCACGCTAAGGGCGACATCACGCTTGAAACTACTCATGACGTTAATGCGAACAATCCTGATTATGACAAGATATGGAAGTTCAAGAGCATTGTAAGCGATGCGGGACAGATAATGGTTCGCGCCGCAAAAGGCACTGTGAAGGAAAACGTAGGTGTGAGGCTCAACTATCCTGGCGTTCCAGCTGTGTCGGCAGGCAATCAGTATCTGACAAGTTTCAAATGGAAGACTGTCAACAGAGCGACAAACACAGTTACCTACTATGGATGTGACCTTGCTGAAGTTCAAAACATCGTTGACTATCCATACAACAAGTATTATGGCACCGTGGACAAAGCATTATACATCAAGGAGGTGGCTGTGTCTATTTACGGTAATGATAACAATGCTGCAGCGAAGAAATATCTTACCGACAACGGATACACAGTTGTCGCACGTGACCTTAATCATGGTTGTAAGGGTGGTTTTAAAATCTATGTTGGATATAAAACGACAGAAAATCCGTCAGAAGCTATTACAGACTTGATTATCACTCATGGTTATCAACCTACTTCTTTCAATTGGAGTAAAACGGGCAAAACCTATGTTCAGGCTCGAAACTTGCATGAGAATGGAAACCTGAACCGCGGTATAACAAAAGGAGCTGACCTCTGGCTCTACTATACTAAGGACGGCAACACAAAATATGGCGAAAGTCTGGTAACATCCATCTACGCCGTGCTTGGCAAATCTTCAAGCCCAGAATATCTTGTTGGTGTGAGATCAGCAACTGCTGAGCCAGAAGGAAGCATAGACTTGAATATGGGAGCAGGAGGTGACTATGTCTATCTCGGTCAGAGGAAAGAACATACACATAGATATGACACATATTTTGATTTTAGAAGTACCGACAATGAGCATACTGGCCCTTGCACTTGTGTGTTAGACTTTACAGAGCATCATAAAAATGAGAATGGAAAATGTTCTGTGTGCCAGCACGATCTGTATGACTGGACATTACACTACACAACAGCAAGTGGAAACCCTATCACAGCAAACACAGCCCCAAGTTTTGGAGCTAATTTGTTAAGCAACAACTATGTTGGCGGACAGGGTTATATGAACTTTGATGCGCCAATCACAAAATTCAATGACAACGTTTTCTATGGCAGAAGCGACTTGCTTTCTGTAATTGTTCCTAAAACGGTGACAAGCATAGGCAATCATGCTTTTGCCAACTGCGCTAATATGAAAAAGGTTGAATTCAACGGCATACCTTCGCTGGCTGGTGCAGAATGCTTCAGCTCACAACTTGCTGAGAAGAATATGTATCTGTCCGACGATTCATACGTTGCTGCTGATAATCAATACTTCCCAGAATTGACTCGTGTACAGTATGATTGCAACTTGCAGAAAGGTAAGATGTATTTGATTGTTTTGCCATTCGACATTCCTGTGCAAAAAACTTCAGAGTTTGGCATGTTTTATAAATACAGTAACATAGCAGGCAATACGGTTTACTTCGATAAGGAAGCCGTTAAGAATGACGGAAAGGTTAAGGCTAATACCGCATATTTGCTTGTGCCCACAAATGACTTGACTCAAATATCTGTTGAAAACTCACGCATCGCACCAGATTTGGCAGCAGCTACACCTTCTGCACCAGGACTCTATGGCGTTTTCAAAAAGACAGTTATGCCTGGTTCTGCTTTACTGTGTGAAGGTAATGGCAAGTTCGTGAAAATTGAAGAAGAAAAAGAACTCAGCCCATTCCATGCTTTCCTTTGGCTCGGCAATGGCATCTCATTAACTGAGGCTTATCTGGATTTGAACAAATACCAGTACGGACTGGCTGACCTTCCCAGACTCATAGAAGTTCTTAATGGACGCGAAGAAATGAAAATGAACACGATCTATGATGTGGATGGTGACAATGAAGCTAACTTAAAAGACGTTGATGCTCTTGTGGCAGAGTTAATGAAATCTGATGAATCTGATTGTCGCTATGTTGACCTCGGACTCCCATCGGGAACTCTTTGGGCAAAGATGAATGTCGGTGCACAATCGGCAGATGAATACGGCACTTATTACTCATGGGGCGAGACAAAGGGAGCTCGTGAGGAAGATCCAAGCAATGAACACAACTACATCTTCAATTCAGGTGGAAGTTATAATAAGAAGTATGTGCTTTGGGATACTTACAAGTGGTGCTCTGGAGATGGTGTGAATACGCTGACAAAGTATAACACGCTTAGCTCTGCAGGTGTGGTTGACAATAAAACGACGCTCGATCTTGAAGATGATGCCGCCTATGTTAACTGGGGTGAGGAATGGCGTATGCCTACATTGGAAGAATATAAAGAGCTGTATGATTATTGCCATTGGGAGTGGGCTTCAAATTATAACGGCAAGTCTATTCAAGGCTATGTGGCTTATAAGAAGAAGAACAGTAATAGTGATGGTTCTGCACCTACATACTCACTTTCTGATCCTCACATATTCCTACCCGCAGGTGGCAGTTATTACAGCAATCATAGCAAATACGCCGAAGGTATTAGAGGATATTACATGACGAATATGTTGTGTGTTGACGATCCTAACTATGAGCATGTCTTCTACTTCCAGCGTTCTTATAACCCAAGACTGGATAAGGACGACCGTGTTTATGCTCTACTGGTGCGTGCCGTTCGCCGCTTTAAATAATGGTCTGTTCAACTTTCGCAGGTTTCAGTATTAGGGAGTAAAAGTAGTTGCGTTTGAAGACGGTCAAAAGTCGGCGACAGATATGCATTGTGAATTATAAAGCAGACAATCATTATGGCAAAAGACAAGACAATGTATGTGTGCGATTCGTGCGGCATGGAGAGCCTGAAGTGGCTTGGCAAATGCCCGTCGTGTGGTCAATGGGGCACCATGAAGGAGCTTCGGGTGAAGGCCGACAAGCCTTCGTCGGCTACCGTGCGTGCTGCCTTGCAGGCTGCTGGGGCTGATGCCGACAGAAAGCATAACAAGCCGCGTCCCATGCGCATGATTGAGGCTGGCAAGGAGCCACGCATCGACATGATGGACGCGGAGCTGAACCGCGTGCTGGGTGGCGGACTCGTGCCTGGCAGTCTGGTGCTACTGGGTGGCGAGCCTGGCATAGGAAAGAGTACGCTGGTGCTGCAGACTGCCCTGAAACTGAGCCGGACGCGCAAGGTGCTCTATGTGAGCGGCGAGGAGAGTGCACGACAGATAAAGCTCAGGGCAGAACGCCTGAGTGAAACCTTGGAGGAAACCACGACGACAGGCGGAGGCACAGCCGATGTGGCCGGCGACGACAATCTGCTGGTGCTCTGCGAGACCTCCCTGGAACAGATATTCGAACAGATAGCCGAGGTGCAGCCTGACCTCGTGGTGGTGGACTCCATTCAGACCATCAGTACCGAGACGGTGGACAGTTCGCCGGGCAGCCTCAGTCAGATACGTGAGTGTGCGGCAGCCTTGTTGAAGTATGCCAAGACGGGTGGGGTGAGCATCCTGCTCATCGGACACATCACCAAGGAAGGCACGCTGGCAGGTCCGAAGGTGCTTGAGCATATCGTAGATACCGTGCTGCAGTTTGAGGGCGACCAGCACTACATGTACCG
>JAZLKL010000138.1:0-15965 GCA_045597585.1 Bacteroidaceae bacterium
CGTAGAGGATGCCGTGCTCGACTTCACCAACCCCGAAACCGTGAAGTGGTACCAAGAGAAGCTGGCAGGATTGCTGAAGCAAGGCGTGGGAGTCATCAAAGCCGATTTCGGAGAGGCAGCCCCTTACTTCAACGGCGTTTACCACAACGGCAAGACGGGCATGTATGAGCACAACCTCTATCCCGTCCGCTACAACAAGGCGGCCTACGATATCATCAAGCAGACCAACAACGGCGAGGGCATCATCTGGGCACGTTCTGCCTGGGCTGGCAGCCAGCGCTATCCGCTGCACTGGGGTGGCGACGCAGCAACCACCAACACAGGCTTGCAGGGTGACATACGTGGCGGTCTGAGTTTCGGTATGAGTGGTTTCAGCTTCTGGAGCAATGACATGGGTGGTTTCGTAACCAAGTCGCCCGAGAACCTCTACCGCCGTTGGCTGCCCTACGGTTTCCTCACGAGCCACTCTCGCGCCCATGGCGTTGACACCGAGCCCTGGCTCTACAACGACGAATTCGTTGACTACTACCGCCAATGTGCCGAGATGAAATACCGCCTGATGCCCTATATTTATGCTCAGGCCAAGATCTGTACAGAGAACGGATGGCCCATGCAGCGCGCCCTCTTGCTGGAGTACCCCAACGATCCGGGTGCCTGGAGCATAGACAACGAATACCTCTTCGGCTCGCAGATGCTCGTAGCTCCCATGCTGGAGGACGGCACCGGCCGTGATGTTTACCTGCCCGGAAAGGACAAGTGGATTGACTATCAGACGGGAAATGTCTATACGCCTGGTTGGCAGCACATCGAATGTGGCAAACTGCCCATCGTGATACTCATCAAGGACGGAAGCCTCATCCCCCACGTTCCTGTGGCACAAAGCACCGACAAGATAGACTGGAACGCCATAGAGTGGAAGAGCTACAGGGCCGACAAGACCTCATGCAACGGATGGCTCTGCCTGCCCAGCGACGGAGTGCTGAAAGAGATAACGAAATAAAAAGATTCCCGGAATTTGAATTTGAGAGTGACTTGTTTCACCCTACTATCGCCCTACTTTCCCCCGAGGTTCCCCCACGATTCTCCACGCATTTGTGTAGGATCTACGGGGGAACCTCGGGGGATGAACGGGGAAAAGTAGCCCGAAAGTCATCCTTTTCGAGCCAAACGACATCATTCAGGCTGATTCTGGTGCCTAAATAGCAAAAACAAGTGTAATCCGTGGTAAATATATGCACAAGGGATTTTTTGAGGGTAACTTTCAGAAAAGAACTCCCTTTTGTATATTATTTATATTCAGTTGTTTATAAGCCATCTGGAACTTTTGGCACATTTCTTGTTATAAACTTTATTTATGCAAATGCATAGATAAAGTTTTATAATATAGTTTTATGACAAATCTGTGGAAAAAGTTCCACAACCTTTGTAATTGTTTGATATATAACTTTTTGCAAAGGACAGATTTTTTATAGAAGTTCCTATAAAAAATCCCCTCTGTTGCCACATGGGCTCTAACTAAGCCTTCGATTTGCCGTGCGAAAGCCAGATGACAGTTTGCACTATGCCACGCGTGGCAAGGTAGCAGATGAAGGCAAGCCAAAGGGCGCTATTGTGCATGGTGCTGATGCCAGTGAAATAGATGGCAAAGAAGACGATGGAGGCAAGAAACATACTGATGAGCATGCCACGCGACCAACATAAACCGATGAATACGCCATCCCACACAAAGGCCATGACACTGACAAGGGGCACAGCCCATATCCAGGGCAGGTAGTGATAAGCCAAAAGGATGACCGAGGTCTGGTCGGTCAGCCAGTCCAGTATCTGGAGACCTCCCACGATGTAAAGCAACGTAAAGACTGCTCCCAGGACAATGGCCCAACCGAAGAGATGGACGATGGTGCGTCGCAAAAGCACATTGTCGCGAGCCCCCTGGCACTCGCCACTCAGGGCTTCGGCTGCATTGGCAAGTCCGTCCATAAAGAACGAATAGAGCATGAAGAACTCCAGCAGCAAGGCATTAGCTGCCAGATAATCATCCCCTTGATTGGAACCTGCATAGGTGAAGAAGGTCATCACACTCACCAGGCACAACGTACGCAGAAAGATGTCGGTATTGACACCCGCAAAGCGTAGCAGTCCGTGGCGGTTGATGATGTGACGGAACGACGGCATGACAAGCTGTTCCTTACGCCATAGCCAGAGAGCCATCACCCCACCGAAAGCCAGACCACCATACAAGCCTATCACCGTACCGGTTGCCACACCTTTCAAGCCCCAGCCTAATGACAGCACCAGAATGAGGCTCAAGGCAATGTTGAGCACGTTCTGTACAATGGAGACAAGCATCGGTATGCGTGTGTTCTGCATGCCAATGAACCACCCTGTCAAGGCATAGTTGCACAACACGGCAGGCGCTCCCCAGATGCAGATGCTAAAGTAGGTCTGATAATAGGGTAACACCGCATCTGAGGGATGGGTGAACGTAGAAATGAGTTGCAGCAAAGGAACCTGCAATATACATAGTATCAACGAGATGAAAGCACCAGCCAGCAAAGCTCGCATCAGGTTGACGGCACACTCGTCCTTGTCCTTCGCCCCATGCGCCTGACTGGTCAGTCCAGTAGTGCCCATGCGCAGGAATGCAAAAATCCAGTAAAGCATGTTGAAACCGGTCGTACCGATGGCAATGGCACCTATCTGCTCGGACTTGCCCAGATGTCCCACAATGCCCAAATCGACCAGCCCCAGCAACGGGACGGTAATGTTGCTCACCACGGAGGGAAGCGCAAGGCGAAGTATGGAACGGTTGATGGACATGGAGAGAAATTAGAGTCGTGAAATTGAGGAATGTGAGGGGGGACTATGGAAAACGAAAAGCCACTCGTCATGAGTGGCTTAATTGGTGTGTGGTCGGGGCGACCCGACTCGAACGGGCGACCGCCTGGTCCCAAACCAGGAACGCTACCAACTGCGCTACACCCCGATGCTTTCTAAAAGCGACTGCAAAGGTAATGCTTTTTTTCAATAACACAAAGGAAAAAGGATGTTTTTTGTACTATTGAGCACTTTTTTTGGCTAACATGCTACATAAATAAGGTAAAATGTTCGCTCTTTCACGCGCTTTTTTGTACTTTTGTACCTAATCAAATAAACAACATGATAGCAAACGGAAAAGATAACGGAGAAGAGATGTTCCCCATAGTTAACGAGCAGGGTGACATCGTGGGCGCAGCTACCCGCGCAGAATGCCATAGCGGAAGCAAACTACTGCATCCCGTGGTGCATCTGCACGTATTCAACAGCAAGGGAGAACTGTTCCTGCAAAAACGTCCGGAATGGAAAGACATCCAACCCGGCAAATGGGATACTGCCGTGGGCGGACATGTGGACTTGGGCGAATGCGTAGGCGATGCCCTGCATCGCGAGGTGCAAGAGGAACTGGGCATCACCTTTGAGGAGGCAGAAGCCTTGACACCCTACGTGTTTGAGAGTGAGCGAGAACGAGAACTGGTAAACCCCTTCAAACTGGTGTACGACGGCGTAATAACCCCAAGTGCCGAGACCGACGGCGGACGCTTCTGGACAAACGACGAACTGCGCGAGGCTATGGGAAAAGGCATCCTTACACCCAACTTTGAACAGGAATATAACAGACTTTTTAACGGTTAAATTTAATTAATCGGGACTCTCCCGACAATATTAAACACTCAAAGCCCATTATGTCAGACTTATTTGTATTCAACCGATTTAACGAGGGGGATGACGAGCAACTGGTAAGCGATTGCCACCAAGGTGCCGTTGACAAACTGCAGACGCTCTTCCCCGGCAAGCGCATTACCACATACGACCGCATCACCATTGGCATCGAGACAGACTCATACTACAGCGAGACGGGTATTGACACCTACGAACTGGGAATGGTGGACGGCGAGGTGCCTGCCATCCGTAACACACGCGACGGTGAGGTTCTGACATTCCGTGTCTGAGGCAACAACCCCAGCACGCCCTCTGCCAAGACCCTCAAGAAATCGGGGCATCGGGCACCGGGGCATCGAGTTTTCGAGGATTCGAATCATCGAGGCTTCGAATCGTCGAGGCATCGAGTTATCGAGAAATCGAGCTATCGAATCATCGAATTGTCGGGAAACCGAGTTGTCGAGTTATCAAGAGTAACCTCCCAAACAAAAACTACACTCCAAAGAATGCACACAAAAAGACTGCTAAACCTTCTTCTCATAGCCTTGGCACTTTGCACTTCCTGTGCAAAGAAAAAGGTGAATACGCAATACTCGATGTATTATTGGCGTACCACCTTTGAATTGTCGGAAGGCGAGAGGGCATGGATGGACAGCATTGGGGTGCAGACACTTTATGTGCGCCTTTTTGACGTGATAAAGGACTCACGCGACAAGGAACTGGGCATGATGCCCGATGCCACCATCAGAGGACTAAAGTCCTTAGGCAGCCTACAAGCAGACAGCACCCTGAAACGCTGCATACCCGTGGTGTTCGTGGCTCCGGGTGTGATAGCCAAGAACGACGAGGCAAATGCCGAGGCAATAGCCAGCAGACTGCTTCAGCGCATCGATGCCATCACGGAAGGTAATGGTCTGGGCGTCTGCGACGAGATACAAATAGACTACGACTGGGCGCAGAGCAACCAAAAGGCATATTTCGCCATGCTGCGGGTACTTGCCTCCAAGCTGCACGGCTCCAACCGAAAGCTCAGCACCACGATACGTCTGCACCAGCTGGCACTCGAAGCTCCACCTGTGGACCGTGGCATACTGATGCTCTACAACACGGGCAAACTGCAAAGCATGGAAGAGACCAACTCCATACTTACCCGCGAAGCCGTAGAGCCCTACCTTCGTCATCTTAGTTCCTACGCGCTACCCCTGTCGGTGGCTCTGCCGGACTTCAGCTGGAATGCCGTGTTCCGCAACAAAGAGTTTGCCTTTCTTGCCCCCGGCCTGCAACTGAGCGACACGACCATGTTCGTACAACTCGACTCAACCCATTGGCAGTCACGCTTCTACCAAAGCATTCCACTCACCGCCTCGGCCACCGTGCAGAGTAGCGAGCGACTACTGCCCGGCGACATCATCAGGCGAGAGGAGAGCGACGCAGCACTCAACCGCGAACTGCTCGACCACATGTCGGACCTGCGCTCTGACATTGCCGAGGAGGTGGTGTACTTCAGGTAAGTCGAGAGAAAGGAAACCATACAGACTTCCATGGCTGAAAAGAACAATGAAACAGACAATAATGAAATAGAATTCAACACTATACGTTTATGAAAAAAAGATTGATTGCCGTGATGGCCTTGCTGATGTGCATGGCCACACACATCTGGGCGTGCTGGACGCCCGCCGAGTATGAGGGGGGAACTTCCTTCCGCATCGTACAACCCTTCCCCGACTTCAACAGCGCATACACCAACAGCACACTCGGGGAAACCGTCAACTTCTGGTTTGGCTATTTCAAGAAGAGCATCAAGCAGGATGTGATTCGCGATTTCTTCAAGGAGGCACCCTATGATGCGCTGGATAACGAGAGCTTTGCCTCCAACCCCTTTGCCGTGGCTGTAAAGAAGGATGCCAATGCCTCAAAATACCTGCGCGCCTGTCTGATGCTGCAAGGCGACACCGAGGAGCGCTGGGAATACCGTCCCGAAGGTGACTGCCTGGGCGAAGCTGCCAGCATGCTGAAGCAAATGAACTCCATGCCCGAGGTCTTCGCCAGTCGTGTGGCTTTGTTGAAAATGCGCATCTATACGGCTCAGAAAGACTATGAGAAGGTGGAAAAGGTATGGAACAGCGAAGGCAAAAGCTGCAGCGACAAGGCCCTGCAGAACCGCATGCGCGGCTACTATGCCGGTGTGCTGTACAAGCAGGGAAAACTCACCGAAGCTATGAGCATCTATGCAGAACTGGGCGACCAGGTAAGCATGCGCTGGTGTGTGTCGAAGTTCATTGGATACAAAGGCATCAAGCAGTTGTCGGAGATGCAGACAGCCGATGCCAAAGTGGCTTTGCAGTATGCCTTGCAGGACTACGTAAACTACTACTGGCATAAAGGCGGTGACACATTCTACTTTGACGACGACACCCTGGAGAAGGTGATTTCCGACGTACAGAATGACGGTAACCGTATGAAACAATTCTGTGCGCAGATGGCAGATAAAAGTAGCGACAAGATGATCTGGCTCAGCGCATTGTCATGGATGGAACTGGCAGACGGAAACAATGTCGAAGCCCTCACCCATGCACAGCAAGCCATCAAGCAGAAGGGTACCCCACTGCAGAAGGAGAATGCCGAGCGCATACTCATGCTGGCCAACCTGCGTAATGCTCCCATCGTAATGAACGAGAAGGTGCTGAAAGCCCTGGCCAACGACTTCCAGATGCTCTGCACACGTAGTGAGGAAGAGATTGCCTCGAAGGACGCAAAGCTGTCGCCCGATGACATGACCTACCGCTACGACAATGTGGCATTCTGTCCCAACTACTGCTTCCTGATGGACACCTACAAGCCTGCCCTCGATGAATACTTCAAGAAGAACCATCTGGTGCATGGACAGGTCATTGCCGACAATATGTGCGACCAGATTCTGTCCAAGTCTTACGAAGGTGCTGCAAGCAAGTGGCAGCAGAACTGGTTCCAGGCACTTGACAGTTCGTTCGGCCTTGAGGACGTAGCCTCATTCTGCGAAGCGATAAAGAAGAAGAAGTTTGCCGATGCCTTTGCACAACAGCTTGGCAAGAAGTTTGACTGCGACACCCAGGTACTTAACGACCTCGTAGGCACCAAGTGCATGCGTGAGGGTAAGTACGGCCAAGCTCTCAACTACCTCAATCAGCTTACTCCCAACTACATCACATCCACCAATTATCGTGCCTATCTGGCTACACGTAACTTTGGCTACAAGGTTATGTTCCAGCGTTCGCAGTACAAGGAGGTGGACGAGGAGATGATTGTGCCTACTGCCACCAACTTCAAGGCAGAGTTCTGCAAGGATATGGTGGACCGCATCAACGCCCTGCCCTCATTGACAGGTGACGAGAAGGCAAAGGCCGAGATTGAGATGGCACATCGTATGTTCCAAGCCTCCAACATGGGCGACCTCTGGGCTATAAGTGAATTTGGTTGGAGTAGTGCCAATACCACCCCCAACAAGCTCTGCGCACAGGCTCGCGTGCAGCTCAACAACGCTTTGAAGGACTGCAAGAGCGAGGCGGTTCGTTTTGACGTGTACTATGGTCTGGCATTGGTTCCTGCAGGCGAACCCTTCTGGAGCTTAGAATATGACTGGGAGGAACAATGCTCGGTATATAAGTTCACACGCTTCCACCCCAGCCGTGCAGCCTTCGACTATCTGGTGTCACATCGCAATGTGCGTGACCTCGTATCGACCTGCGACGTACTTCGTAATTATGCTAAACAAAACTAATTAAGAAATGAAAAAGAGTATTTTTATCATCCCGCTCGCTTGTATTGCCATGACATTGGGAAGCTGCGTCAATGGCAAGGACAAAACAGGGAAGCCTGTGTGTGCCGACACGCTGTCAAAGCGAGACACCGTGGCAACCCTGCTGCCTAACGAGAGCTACTTCTTCATTGCAGAGAAGATGCAGAAAGCGTCTTTCCAGGGTTTCTTCCAGGCAGAGGTAGATGAGAAAGGCATCGTAAGCTGTCATTTTGAGAAGTTTGACGACCCTTTGTTCTCCACTCTCTTCAACCAGGAGAAATGCCCCAGGGGAAGAATAAACATAGAGAACGCGTCTGGGCGTTGCCGTGGCGTGGCCATACTTAACGAAGGCGGTGGCGTGGACCCCTATCTGCTGATGCTTATGGAGGACGACCATGCCGAGCGCATACAACTCTACGACCTCAGCACAGGCACTACACGCAGTACGCAGCGAACAGCACAAGAGGGCATCACCCAATTCGACATGGGCGAATCCACCGATGATGGCACACCCATTGTAGGCATAGCCATCGACGGTAGCAAAATAAGTTTAGATTGGGAGGCGGTGTAAACCACCTCCCTTTTTTTAGATGGATTCTATAAATTATGCCGATTCCTAAGGGCCAAAGCCATAGAGGAGACCTACTCCTTCTCGAAAGCCTTTCGGATGCCTTTCAAAAGTCCCTCCACCCCTTGCAGGGTACCAGTAACCTTACCTTTTGCGTCACTGATGACATTGGTCACAAAGAGGCCAATACACTTGCCACGAAGTTCTTCTATTTCGCTTCTCTCATCGGCACTGTATTTACCCTTGTTCTCCTTGATCTTCTTGTTGATTTTGATGAATCTTTCAGCTACCTCTTTCCAGTCCGTCAAATCATAGCTTGTGTTTTTGTTCTCAATCTCGCTTGAGAGATCACGCAACTCATTGAGTGCCCTCTTTTTGGTGGCACACGACTGTAATGCCACAGCCAGCACGGCTATGCTGAGCCAGGTGCAAAGGCAAGTTAGAAATTTGTGCTTCATTGTTATCTCGTTTTTATATTAGTTATTGAAGTTTTCTACAATTTGGAAGTTGTTGAGTCTTTGTATCTTGGATGGGGAAGCAAAATGAATCACCTCTCGCTCATTCCTCCCATCTGGTTGGCAACACGGATGGTGTATGCACCATTCTTCCTGGAGGGCGGGATGACGTAATGGTTGTGCAAGGTGAAGTCGATGACTTTGCCATCGAGACACACAGCATACAGCAATGCCTTGGGACACTCATTCCATCGCAACACATTCCCTTCCAAAAGGGTCTCTGGGCTTTTCTGCAAACTGGCATCCGGTTCGGGATTCCAGTCGCCCAGCACATTCTGACGTGTATATTGACGAGCCTCGTCGGCTGTAAGGATAGGGCGGTTGGCATGCACGCCACCCTCCTTGTCGGTGTACGAGGCACGGCGCCCTGTCAGGTCAAGTTCCTCGCCTGTGGTAAGCATGGTGTGATACTCGGCAAAGCGTGCCGGCCATCCGCCGCTGCCCATGTCGGCCCACGCATTATAGCCGCGCTTGTCGTGCGTGATGGGCGAAGCATCTACCGTGGTATTTATCCAGATGGCTGTAGGAGTGGCTTTCCCCCAAGGACGTCCGAGATAATAGGTCACATCGGGCGACTCGTTCTTCACGTAGCAACTACTCATCACATAACCATACTTGCGAGGCACCGATGGTGCGCAGATGTAGCCTGCCTTGCCACATTGCTGAAAGGTGACATGGTCGAAGTACACATCGCCCTTGCCGCAGATGTAGTCGGTGCGTCCGCGAATCACACCCCCCACGAAGTAGTAACGTGCATGGCTGTTGTTGCTCACATACGAATCCTGATAGCCCCAGAGGCCGATATTGCGCGCTATGGTGAAGTCCGACTTGTCGTGCAGACAGATGTTGCGCCCTGTGCGGTCGGCCATACTGTTGCGCAAGGTAAGGTCTTGCAGATATGTGTGATGCCCACTCTTCTCGATGATGAGCACGTCGCCATTGCCGATGCCCTCAAGCGGTGAGGCTGCACCAAACCCGTTGTCCCATGTGGCGGGTGGAGTGATGTGGGTCAGGACGGTGTGTTCGCGGTCCTCGCCTATGAGCGAGGTGTGGGGTGCCTTGAGGTAGGTGCGAGGGTCGGCATACATTACGCTGTCGCCCCCCATCGTGGTGCCTTTGGTGGGAATGGTGTAGTTGCCGCTCATCACAAAGATGCGGTAACGCTGCGTGGTGTCCTTGCGCGCATTGGCTGCCTCGATAGCCTGTCGGAAGTTGCCATCGCGAGGCACCACAAAGTCATAAAGCCTGCGCTCTGGCCATGCTGAGGCACTTGTGTGTGACGGGTTCAGAGCCTCGTACTCCAGACTTGCCCAGATGAAGGGTCCCACACCTTTTGCATCGTTGTCGCGGATAGGTTCGGACATATAGTACTCGAAACTTCCGTCACGATGTGGCGACTTCTCTGGTCCCAATCCACTTACTGAGCAGCATTGGGTAAGCGACACCGTACCGTCCTGCTCGTAGCGTACAAACTCCCTGACGATGCCTTCATAGCCCTTGATGCCTTGCTGGCGGAACGTCTCATCGAGATAGCCCATGCGACTTCCCTTCAGCAGGCAATACACAAACATGCACGAGGCGGTGGATTCGTGGTAGTTGCGCTCGTCGTGCACATCAAGCACATCAAGCCACACACCCGTCTTTTCGTCCTGATGCCTCACTACCGCCTTCATGGTTTGGCGGAACATATCCACCACCTCGCCCCTGCGAGCATAGTTGGCAGGCAAGGCATCGAGCACCTCCACCAAGGCCATGCAGAACCACCCCATGGCACGTGCCCAGGTGTGACGACTCTGTCCCGTTTGTGGATGAGCCCAGAACATGGCATGTTTCTCGTCCCACGCATGCTTCCACAACCCGGTTGCCGGGTCGTAGGTGCGTGCAAAGGTCTTCTTTATCTGGTCAACCGCATCGTCATAGTATCTGCGTGCCTTCTTGGCGCCCTTGATGTCGGCACACGACAGGGTGTAGAAGGGCAGACCCATGTAGATGCCGTCGAGCCACACCTGGTCGTGGTAAATCTCCTTGTGCCACCACACCCCTTCCTGCGTGCGTGGTTGCTGCTCCAGCTGACTGAACAAGGTGCGCACCGCCTTCTCCGTGCCTTCGGTCTTGAAGAGCGGAAAGAGTTGGTTCATGCGATACACAAAACGAGCCGTGCGCACGTTGTCCAGGTTGTAGTCCTCCAGTCGATAGCCCGTGATGCTTCCATCCTTGGCTATCATCTTGTCGTTATAGGCACGTATGTAACTGAGTATGTCTTCGTTGCCATACCTCAGGTAGGCATCCATCATAGCCTCCAGCTCGATGCCCATGACATACGACCACTTGCCCTGCGGACGCTTCTCCTTGTCGGTAAAGTCCAGGTAGTAGGCCTCCGGCGTGCGCTTCATCTCACTCAATGCCATGGCCTCCGACAGTCCGTGGCATGAGATGAGTGCCTGTGCGGGTTCTGCGTATGGCTTACCGTTGAGGGTAAGTCCCTCGAACACCACCTCCTCATATTGGCCCGAACGGACAACGGGCTCGTGGGTGATGCCGCTGAAAGAACTGTTGCACACCTTTACATGACTGACGCTGGTCGTACTGTCGAGTGCCTGGATGAGAATGCCGTGGCGCGACTTCTGACAGGTGACGTTCTCCATATACACATTGCGCACCGTGGGGATAAAGCCACGTTGCGAGGGTTCGTTGGGTTCGTACAGCAGGTTGATGCGCAAGACAGCCTCCCGGCATTGCCCCACCTGAATGTTGCGCATGTAGATGCCGTCGGTCACACCGCCCCGGCAGGTGTTCGTCTTGATGCGCAGCACACGGTCAAGGTTGGGTGAGTCCATCCTGCAGTTCTCCGCAAACACGTTCTGCACGCCTCCCGATATCTCCGAACCTACCACTACGCCTCCGTGGCCATCCTCCATGGTGCAGCCTCTCACAATGATGTTCCTGCTGGCCTTGTTGCGTCGTCTGCCATCGGCATTGCGCCCCGACTTGATGGCGATGCAGTCGTCGCCGGTGTGGAAGATGCAGTCCTCGATGAGTACGTTCTCGCACGACTCTGGGTCGCATCCGTCGCCATTGGGACCGTTGTTGACGACCTTGCACCTGCGCATGGTGAAGTGCTTCGACAAGACGGGGTGCACCACCCAGAAGGGTGAGTTGAGAAGCGTTACGCCCTCCAGCAGTATGCGCTCACACTCGTAGAAGTTGACAAGCTGCGGACGCATGCCGCACCCCTTGCCAAAGATGCGTTGCTCCACGGGTATCTGGTGGTCGGCCATCCACAGCAGCATGGAGCGGTTGCTGAGCCACATACCCTTGTCGTCCTTTGCCTTAAAGAGGGTGGTATCGCCTGCAAAGGCCATCTTCTGCGACTCGGTGGTCCTGCCCTCCTCGTAGCCATGCTTCGTGGCTCCGTTCCACGGCCACCATGTGTCCTTGCTTCCGCCTCCATCTATGCTGCCTTCGCCCGTAATGGCTACATCGTGCGCCTTGTAGGCATAGATGCAGGGGGAGTAGTTCATGATGTCGAGCCCCTCCCAGCAGGTACGCACCAAGGGATAGAGCGCAGGAATAAAGTCGAAATGCAGGGTAGCCTCTTTCTCCACCACGAGGTTCACCCCCGACAACAGGCGTATGGCCCCAGTGTGCCAAGTGCCGGCAGGTACGACTACCCTACCCCCACCTGCCTTGCTGCAAGCCTCGATGGCTTTGTTGATGGCCTTCTGGTTTTGTCTGGCCGAGGCTTGGGTCCTGGCCCCGTACTTCCTCACGTCGTATGTCCTGTCGGGAAATGACGGACTCTGTATGTTAGCCTCTATCTCGCGATATAGAGATTCGTCCCAACGCTGTGCACTCAATGCGGCGGGAAGCATCAGCCAAAGCAATAGATTTAACCATATTCTCATGATACCTAATCTTGAAAATTTCTAATTATCAGTCATCCATTCGGGCACGAATACTGCATGACTGCACATCCGTCCCACAGAATATGCCTGCGAAAAATGTTAGCGCAAAGATACTATTTTTGCCTTATATCTCAAAATTTCCACGCAATGCTTTGCTCTCTCGCGCAAATAATGTAATTTTGTGAACTATTTCTTAACCGATACCGAGTAAAATTTATGAGAATACAAAGAATCGCTTCTTTCCTCTTTGCCTCCCTCATGGCCTTATCCATCAGCGCCGAGGGCTTCGACAAGGCAAAATACTATGCTTCGGCCCAAGGCAAAAAGGGACAGGCCCTGAAGACTGCCCTGGCCGAGATTATCTACCGCAGTACGGCTTCCGTGAGCTACGACGGTCTGCTCGATGCCTATAAGACCACCGACGTGCGCCCCGACGGCACTATCTGGGACATGTACTCCAATGTCACCAAGTATGATCCCGTGAAAGGGTTCAGCTCAACCTACAAGGTGGAGGGCGACGGCTTCAACCGTGAGCACACCATCCCCCAGAGCATCTTTGGCGGAGCACCCATGAAGAGCGACCTCTATCATGTGTATCCTACTGATGCCAAGATAAACGGAGTGCGAAGCAACTACTGCCACGGCGAGGTTGCGGGCATCAAGACGGCCTCGAAGAATAACTTCTGCTACCTGGGCACTCCCACCACCGAACTGAAGAACGAGGGGTGCAAGGAAACCTACGTCTTTGAACCCAACGACCAGTATAAGGGCGACTTTGCACGCACCTACTTCTATTTCGTAACCTGCTATGAGCGTCGCCTCAGCAGCTTCGAAGGCTACGGCATGTTCAGCCACAATGCCTACCCCTCGCTCACCAACTGGGCCAAGGACATGCTGATGCGATGGTCGGAGCAGGATGCCGTGTCGAAGAAGGAGACCGACCGCATAGAGGCTGTCTATGCCAAACAGCCCAACCGCAATCCCTTTATCGACTTCCCCGGCTTGGAGCAATACATCTGGGGTGACTATCAGAACATAGCCTTCAATCCCGAGAACTACGTGAGTCCTTATGGCGACAGCGGCAGCACCGGGGGTGGCAATGAAGACGAGGATGATGACAACACCGGTGGCAGCACCGAGGGAGGAAACACCGAGGGTGGCAATGCCGGTGGAAACGGTGGCAGCACCGAGGGTGGCAACGAGGATACGGGAGGCTGCGTGGAACCGGCACCATGGTGCACCTACGTATTCACCAGCAAATCATGGGATTGCGAGTCAGACAGCGACAATACTACCGAATGGCAAGGCAATGGCACCTCGGCCTATGGCTTTGTGCAGGGACAAGGTGTGCAGGTGACCAAGAGCTACACAGGAGCTGGTGCCACTTCGCCCCGCTACTTTGACGACGTAGTGGAGATTGACGTCATGTATGCCACCAACTCAAGCAAGGGTGAGGGTTCTATCAACATCAAGGTTGGCGATACGGACTTCGTGGCTCAGGGCAACATCACTACCGATGGGGGTACCTCGCCCCGTGAACTGAAGTACTTCCCCGCTTCGGGTTACCCCAGTGGCAATGTGCAGTTCACGGTGAACTGCTCTACCAACTCCATCTATGTGCACAGCATCACGGTCAAGATGAAGACTGCGGGCGACGATGTACAGGATGTCATGGTGTTGCGTCCCTCACAACCTGTCATCTACGACCTCAGCGGTCGCCGCGTCAACCCTGCCACCATGCAGAAGGGTGTGTATGTGGTTAATGGCCGAAAGATACTGGTACCCTAAAATTCTTGTGAAAAAATTTGCAAAACGAAATTTTATTTAGTAAATTTGCAGACGTGAAGAAAAAAGCTGTTTTCATACCTTTAGGCTCCTACCAGCACACTTAGTGCGCACAATTGGGTTACGTCTGGCTTACGTCAAAACACGTAAGCCAGACGTAAGCAAACCGTGTTCAACCCGAATGCAAGCCGAAACATCGCTAATAAATCCTCGCAGAAGCCATGCCATCCGCCAAGGGTGACGGCAAAAATAATGACAATAACAAATAATTTCAGATAAGACCATGAAAATTGAAATGAAAATGCCTAAGTACAAGACGGCAGATTTGCGCAAAAGTAACATTTACATGCGCCAGAACAAGTCAACAGGCAAGCTTTTCGCCATCCAGCGCGAGGAGAACTACCAGCAAACGCGCACGGAGAAGCAAGCTGCCTCGCGCCGAGGATTTGGCGAGAAGAGTCATGCCGTGAGCGAGTGGCTCAAGGTGAGCGAGAACCTCAACTCAAAGACCTATGCCGAGGCAGAGCGTGCATTCAAGCGTCAGGACAGATACAGCACCATGCGTGGCTTCCTCATCGCCAATGCCGAGAGGTATGGCATTATGTGATGGCATAACTGGTTGTCAGAGGCAGTTTACCACCTTGGGCGATCTTTACCAGGTCTTAGGACGGCAGATTTTAGGCAAGCTTACGAGCGATAGCCCTAAACTTGTCGTCCCTTTATTTCAGAGTGGATTCCTACCAAGTTTTAAATCTGAATCAAAAATAATGGAACGCTTTTTAGGAATGCTATTTGGAAGTTGGTGAGAAAATCAGTATCTTTGCGGAAAAATGTAATGCCATGGAAGAATTTAAATATAGTGAGGACGGAAAAGTGCTTGAAAAAGCATATAAAGTTGAAAGGCATTCTGTGGTGCCTAAAGGAGTGACAAGCATTGACAACGAGGCATTCAGGTTGTGCCCCAGCCTTAAGAGCATTGAGATTCCTAACTCCGTGACGAGCATTGGCAAAGAGGCATTCTGGAATTGCGGCCTTGAGAGCATCGAGATTCCTAACTCCGTGACTTACATTGGCAACGAGGCATTCTCACATTGTATTTAGAGCCCTCAAAACAACCATAAACAATGAAAAACACATAGAGATAATCAGTTGATTATCAATAGATATTAGATTTTAACACTTCGGACTTGCTTTTTGGTGGTTCCCGATTTTCCGCTTACCTTTGCAACGTATTTCTACCGCGGAGAATTTAGGGAGCTTTTATTTTGCTATCCTGTGGACGGAGTTGACAAAGGTTTACAAGCGTTTACCAAGGTTGACTCAATGACCAAAGGGAAGGAAGCAAGGAAGTGACCTCGTTTGAAGAATGGAATATCGTGGAAAGAGTTGACACGCATTGTCAATGGTTTACATGAGTTCACTCCGTGGTGGTTTACACGAAAATAAATGTAAAACCACATAGTTCGGTATCAAATGAGAAAGACAAGAAAATGTGCTTTTTGCGGCAAGGAGTTCACTTGCAACAGCGGTTCGCAGAAGTACTGCTCAGAACATTGTGCTGAGGCAGCAAAGGCTCAGCGAAAGAAGAAACAACAGGACTTTATCAAGGCTGTCGAGCCTGTCATTGACATCGCAAGTCAGGAATACCTCACCTTTTCAAAAGCAGCCATCCTCATGGGATGTACACGCCAGTACGTTTACAAGTTGGTAAACGAGGG
>JAZLKL010000139.1:0-12535 GCA_045597585.1 Bacteroidaceae bacterium
GATAGTTTCATGTTACTTCTTATTAGCACTTAAAGTTACTGAAATTCAGCCACTTGAACAAATTTTAAGTACTAAATAAAGTTAACATAACAAACTAATTTTCAAATATTTAAACCGGTTTTTACCGGACTATTGATATAAGTAAGGTAAAAGAAATTATGCAGTATTACAGTACCAACCATCAGGCTCCCTTGGCAAGTTTGGAGAAGGCCGTAGTGAAAGGTCTGGCCGAGGACCGTGGTCTTTATATGCCCGAGCGCATCAAGGCGCTTCCCGCAGAGTTTTTCGACAACATCCAGAACATGACGTTCCAGGAGATTGCCTGCCAGGTGGCAGAGGCATTCTTCGGCGAGGATATTCCTGCTGATGACCTGAAGCAGATTGTATGCGATACGCTCGCCTTCGACGTGCCTGCGGTGAAGGTGACCGACACCATCTACAGTCTGGAACTCTTCCATGGCCCCACCCTGGCTTTCAAGGATGTGGGTGCCCGCTTCATGGCGAGATTGCTGGGCTACTTCAACAAGAAGAGTGGCGAGAATCGTCTGGTTAACGTACTCGTGGCTACTTCGGGCGATACCGGTTCGGCTGTGGCCAACGGTTTCCTGGGCGTGCCTGGCATACATGTGTATGTGCTCTACCCCAAGGGTAAGGTCAGCCCCATCCAGGAGTGCCAGTTCACCACCCTTGGCCAGAACATCACGGCTTTGGAGGTAGATGGCGTGTTCGACGATTGCCAGGCCTTGGTGAAGAGTGCCTTCATGGACAAGGACCTCAACGAGCACATGAAGCTGACCTCTGCCAACAGCATCAATGTGGCCCGCTTCCTGCCTCAGAGCTTCTACTACTTCTACGCCTATGCCCAGTTGAAGAAGTTGGGCAAGGCCGATGAGCTCGTGGTATGTGTGCCCAGTGGTAACTTCGGTAATATCTGTTCGGCTCTGTTTGGCACCCAGATGGGATTGCCCATCAAGCGTTTCATCGCTGCCAACAATGCCAACAACATCTTCTATAACTTCCTTCAGACGGGCAAGTATGAGCCCAAGGCAAGCGTGCAGACCATTGCCAATGCCATGGACGTGGGCGACCCCAGTAACTTTGCCCGCATCTACGAACTCTACAAGCAAGACCATGCTGCCATCTGCAAGGACATCAGCGGTGCTACCTATAGCGACGAGCAGATTGCCGACACCATGCGTGAGTGCCTGAAGCAGACGGGCTACCAGCTCGACCCCCACGGTGCATGTGGCTATCGTGCCCTGCAGGAGGGCTTGCAGCCTGGCGAGGTAGGTGTATTCCTTGAGACGGCTCATCCTGCCAAGTTCAAGGGCGTGGTAGATAGCATCTGTGGTGGCGACGTGGCCATCCCCGAGAAGCTGGCTGCCTTCATGAAGGGTGAGAAGAAGAGCATCGAAATCGGCAAGGACTTCGAGGGCTTCAAGAAGTTCCTGATGGAGCAGTAAGAAACGAATACCCACAGAAGGCTCGGAAAACGCGTGTAGAGAGTTCTGCTAAGGGCATTCTCAACATAAAACACCGTTGTAGCGTATAGCGCGCTGCAACGGTGTTTTTTTGTGTGGGTGGGGGCTTGGAGTATGCCGAGGGCAGGGGGCGCGGTTTTCTGGATTTTCCCGGAGTTTCCGGGCTTTCCTGCACTTTGCAACTGAGTTGCAGAAATAATGTCGTAACTTTGCACCATAAATCAAGAAGCATATTAAATTATGGAAGTATTTCTGGATGTGTTAAACGAGATCTGGGTGCTGGTCAACGAGATGGCGCCTTATCTGCTATTGGGTTTCCTGCTGGCAGGATTGATGCACGAATACGTGCCGGGCAAACTGTATCGCAAATACCTGAGCCATCACAACCTGCGCAGCGTGGTGCTGGCCGCATTGCTTGGCATACCCATTCCCTTGTGCTCGTGTGGTGTCATCCCCACAGCGATGAGCCTGCGCCGTGAGGGAGCCAGCAAAGGAGCCACCATATCCTTCCTTATAGCCACACCACAGACGGGTGTCGATAGCATCGTTGCCACCTATAGTCTGATGGGACTGCCCTTTACCATACTTCGTCCCCTAGTGGCTCTCATCACGGCAGTCTTTGGCGGATGGGTGGTGAACAAGGTCGACAAGCACCATCACCATGGCAAGCGTCGCAGCCACCGTTCCGACCACAAGGAACCTCTGCGCCAGGATAACGACGGCATGCTGTATGAGTACAGCGGATATGATGCAGACAAGGCACCCGTGTTGGCTGTCCGTGCCGGGGAACATGCCTCGGATCATTTACACCACCACCATCACCACCACCATCATCACCGTAGCTTGTGGAGTAAGATAAGACGACGCACCAGTCGTCCACGTTCGGCACTTCGCTATGCCTTTGTCGAGATGATGGAGGACATAGGCAAGTGGCTCATCGTGGGTCTTATCATTGCCGGACTGATTACCGCCCTGGTACCCGACAGCTGGTTTGCCATGTTCCAGGACAACTCCATACTGAGCATACTCTTCGTACTGCTTTTCAGCATACCCATGTATCTTTGTGCCACAGGCAGCATTCCCATTGCCGTAGCCTTGATGCTGAAGGGACTAACTCCCGGAGCCGCCTTGGTGCTCCTGATGGCAGGACCTGCCAGTAATGCCGCCTCCATTATGGTCATCAGGAAGGTTCTGGGCAAGAAGACGCTACTCGTCTATCTGGCTTCAATCGTCTTCGGAGCCGTAGTCTTTGGCCTTGCCATCGACTATTGCCTTCCATCAACCTTGTTCACAGGCTCTCTCAATATGAAGGCTGCCTGTTGCGACGAAGCCCCCGGTATGTTCAGCATCGTGTGCACTGCCCTGATGGTTTTGCTGCTCATCAGTGCGCTCACGCCCCTGAAGTTCTGGAAGAGTAGGGGATGCAGCTGCGGACACGATCATGAGGGACACTCGCACGAGCATCACAGCCATCACTCACATGAGCATCACTGCCATCATGAGCACGAAAGCGAGGTGCCTGCTCAGCAGTTCTCCGTCAAGGGAATGAACTGCAATCATTGTGCGAGCAATGTGCACAAGGCCATCATGAGTGTGGAAGGCGTTACCTCGGCAGAGGTGTCGTTGCAAGACAACACGGCCACGGTTAGAGGGTCTTTCAGTGAGGAACAAGTACTTGAGGCCATCCGCAGCATTGGGTTCGATGTGGAGGTCGTGAGTGAGGCATGATGACGGAGTTGCCTGCCATTCTCTGAGATGGCATCTGGTCCTTTTTGTCATCAACCCGACTTCTTCGTCTCATATCTGTAAACGGTATTTTTAACAATCTATGAGAAATCTATATATTTTATTAGGTATAATGGTCATGTGCTCGGCATGCGGACATTCCGGTCATGCAGAGGTAGAGCATGATGACCACGATGCCCACAAGGAGCATCACGAGGGTCACGACCACGAGGATGGCGTGATAGAGTTCAACGAGGCACAGCGCAAGGCAGCGGGCCTGCAAACGGTGACCTTACAGCCACAGGACTTCCAGGAGGCCATCCGGGTATCCGGACAGGTGACCGAGGCACAGGGCGACGAGGCTGCTGTGGTGGCAAAGAGCGCAGGCGTGCTGACCTTTACGCGCGACCACTTGTCGGAGGGTGCCTCTATCCGAAGCGGTGAGGTGTTTGCCAAGGTGTCGGCGCAAGGCATAGTGGGCGGCGATGCCGTGGCACAGAATGCCGTGCTCTACGATCGTGCCAAGAGTGCCTACGAACGTGCGGAACGATTGGTGGCAGACGGCATTGTGTCGCGTGCCGAATACGAACAGGCAAAGGCCGAATACGAACAGGCACGTCTGGCTATGAATGGAAAGCAGACCGGTGCAGTCTCTGCAGCACAGGATGCAAGACAGAAGGGCGCCTCTTCTGGTTCGTCGGTGTCATCGCCTATCACGGGTTTTGTGAAGCGTGTCTTGGTAAAGCAGGGCGAGTATGTGGAGGTGGGACAATTAGTGGCTACCGTCACCAAGAACTGTGACCTTCAGTTGCGTGCCGAGGTTCCCGAGAAGTTCTTTGCCCAGATGAAGGATATCGAGAGTGCCAACTTTGCCATGAGTTATGATATGGAAAATGTGCACAGCATCAAGGAACTGAATGGACACTTGGTGTCAATGGGGCGTTCTGCCACCGAGGGCTCTGCCTACATACCCGTCACCTTTGAGTTTGAGAACCATGGCGACATCGTGCCTGGGTCGTTTGCCGACATCTGGCTGCTGTGCCGTGTGCGCAGCCATGTGCTGGTTGTACCTGCTACATCCATCACCGAGGAGCAGGGACTCTACTTTGTGTATGTGCAGGGGCACGACGACGATGAATATGAGAAGCGTGAGGTGAAGCTGGGCGGCGGCAACGGCAGGCAGTTTGAGGTGCTGAATGGTGTGAAAGCCGGTGAGAAGGTGGTGACGAGCGGCGTATATCAGTTGAAGATAGCTGCTGCCAGTGGGGCCATCCCCGAGGCACATAGCCATAACCATTAGTTCATAGTTCTTAGTCCATAGTTCATAGTTCATAGTCCATAGTTCATAATTATCAATTATCAATTTTCAATTATAATTCTCCTACTTTCGTTGTAATTTATGCTGAATAAGATTATACAATTCTCATTGCGCAATCGTCTGGCCGTTCTGGTGGCAGCCTTGCTTATCTGCATAGGTGGGGTGTACACAGCCTTGACGATGGAGGTGGATGTGTTTCCCGACCTCAATGCTCCCACCGTAGTGGTGATGACCGAGGCACGAGGCATGGCTCCCGAAGAGGTGGAACGCATCGTTAGCTTTCCCATAGAGACCGCTATGAATGGAGCCACGCATGTGCGACGTGTGCGCAGTAGTAGTACCACGGGATTCTCGTGCGTATGGGTTGAGTTCGATTGGGGAACAGACATCTACCTTGACCGTCAGATAGTCAACGAGAAACTGGCAGAGGTAAGTACCTCGCTTCCCTCTACGGTGGGACAACCCACGCTGGGTCCGCAGTCCAGCATCTTGGGCGAGGTGATGATTATCGGACTCACGGGAGGTGACCCACAACAACTCCGAACGCTGGCCGACTGGACGTTGCGCCCACGTTTGCTCAGCATTGGGGGCGTGGCTCAGGTAAGCGTGCAGGGCGGCGAGGAGAAAGAGTATCAGGTGACGTTGCATCCCGAACGTATGAAGTATCACGGCATCAGCGTGGATGAGGCTGTCGATGCGGTTCGCGACATGAACCAGAACGTGTCGGGAGGTGTGCTCTATGAGTATGGCAACGAATACCTTATTCGTGGTGCCCTGGCCACCAACGATGTGGACGAACTGGGGCAGACGGTGGTAAAGGTGGTGGACGGTTCACCCGTCACGCTCAACGAGTTTGCCGACATCAAGGTGGGCAACAAGACACCCAAGACGGGTACAGCCTCCAACAAGGCACAGCCAGCCGTACTCCTCACCGTGGCCAAGCAACCCAATGTCTCGACCGAGGAACTGACGCATCGCCTTGACAAGGCCCTGGAAGACATGCGCAGGCAGTTGCCCGAAGGGGTGAAGGTGGATAGCCAGATATTCCGACAGGAACGTTTCATCGATGCCAGCATCAGTAATATCAAGGAGTCTCTCATAGAGGGTGCCATCTTTGTCATCATTGTACTGTTCCTCTTCCTGATGAATCCCCGTACCACGGTCATCTCATTGGTCAGCATCCCCGTCTCGCTGTTGGTGGGCATACTCTCTCTGCGCTATATGGGACTGACCATCAACACCATGTCGATAGGCGGTATGGCCATTGCCATCGGTTCGTTGGTGGACGATGCCATCGTGGACGTGGAGAATGTGTACAGGCACCTTAGGCGTAGAGGTGGCAGGCGCGATAAGGAAGGAACACTTTCTTCGGGTGAGGCGTGGGGCATAAGTGGACTGGGTGATAAACTGCGCATCATCTTTGATGCTTCGCGTGAGGTACGTATGCCCATCCTCAACTCCACGCTTATTGTCGTGGTGTGCTTCCTTCCCCTCTTCTTCCTCGATGGTATGGAGGGACGTATGCTGGCACCTCTGGGTATAGCCTTCATCGTGTCGCTCTTTGCCTCTACCATAGTGGCACTTACCCTTACGCCCGTGCTGTGCAGCTACTTCTTGCATGGTGCTTCGTATTCAGGTTCTGCTGCCTCTTCTGATTCTTCTGAATCCTCTTCTTCTGCCTTTTCTTCTTCCTCTGCCTCTCCTGCTTCTATCGCAGAGGTAGATGGTGCGGAAACGGGTGACGTACGTTGGATAGCCTCTCTCAAGCGTGTCTATGCCTCTATGCTTCGTCGTGCACTCTGCCATCGCAGGTGCATCCTCTCTGTAGTGGCGGTCTTCGTGGTGGTGGCGGTGGTGTTCTTCGCCAATATGGGACGTAGTTTCCTGCCCAGTTTCAATGAAGGCTCCTACACCATCAGTCTCTCGACGTTGCCAGGCATCTCACTTGAGGAGAGCGACAAGATAGGACGTCGTGCCGAACAGTTGCTGATGAGCATACCCGAGATACAGACGGTGGCACGCAAGACGGGACGTGCCGAACTGGATGAACATGCCTTCGGTGTGAATACCAGCGAGATTGAGGCACCTTTTGAACTGAAAGATCGTTCGCGTGCCGAACTTATGGCCGAGGTGCGTCAGAAGCTCTCTACGCTATCGGGCGTGAGTATTGAGATAGGACAGCCCATCTCTCACCGCATCGATGCCATGCTGTCGGGCACGCAGGCCAACATTGCCATCAAACTCTTTGGTCAGGACCTCAACCGCATGTATCGTCTTGCCAACGAGATCAAGATGGAGATACACGATGTGGAGGGTATTGCCGACCTCAATGTAGAGCAGCAGGTGGAGCGTCCGCAGATACGTATCTCACCTCGTCGTCATCTCATGGCTCGCTATGGCGTCACGCCCAGACAGTTTGCCGACTATGTGAGCGTACTGCTTGAGGGTGAGACGGTGTCGCAGGTGTATGAGGGTACGATGGCCTTCGACCTTACCGTCAAGGTGGATGATGAGGACCGCAGGGGCATTGAGGACATACGCTCCCTGATGATTGATGCCAATGGACAGAAGATTCCGCTCTCGTACATTGCTGACATTACCTCTACCACGGGTCCCAATACCATCAACCGTGAGAATGCCCAGCGCAAGATTGTGATTTCTGCCAATGTGGAGGGACGCGACCTGCGTGGTGTGGTGAACGAGGTGCAGGCACGCATCAACGAACACGTTCACTTGCCCGAAGGCTATCATCTGGAATATGGTGGCCAGTTTGAGAGCGAGGAGTCGGCCACACGTACCTTGCTGATGGTAAGTCTGCTGAGTGTGCTCATCATCTTCCTGCTGCTCAACAATCAGTTTCATAGTCTCAAGCAAAGCGCCATCGTACTGGTCAACCTGCCTCTGGCACTCATCGGTGGTGTGTTTGCCTTGCAGATTACGGGCGGTGTGCTGAGCATCCCTGCCATTATCGGCTTCATCTCGCTCTTTGGCATAGCCACTCGTAATGGCATCCTGCTGATAGACAGATTCAACCAGACGGGCGATGTCATACAAGGTTCACTCGACCGTATGACCCCCATTCTCATGACGGCACTCACCTCGGCCTTGGCTCTTGTGCCCCTGGCCATGGGAGGCGACTTGCCCGGCAATGAGATTCAGTCGCCTATGGCTAAGGTGATGCTGGGTGGATTGATAAGCAGTACGCTCCTCAATATGTTTGTGGTACCGATGATGTGGAAACCTAAAAAGTAAACACGATGAAAAGACTCCTCTTTATATTTTTGTTCTCTTTTGTGCATTATGGTGTGTTTGCCGACAACCTTATGGACATCTTGCAGCACATAGAGCAGAATAACACTACGCTTCGTGCCCTCCGCGATGGGGTAGAGGCACAAAAGCTGGAGAATCACACGGGACTCACATTCGACGATCCTGAGGTGGAGTATAGTCACTATTGGGGTTCTCCTACTTCCGTAGGACCTCGCAACGACTTCTCCGTGAGTCAGGGCTTTGACTTTTCCACCCTCTTTGGCATAAAGCGAAAGATGGCACGTTCGAAGGACAGGCTGGCTGACATCAACTACGAGGAACGTCGTCTGGAAATATGGATTGAGGCTTGTCAGGCGTTTGTCAATGTGGTGTACTACAACAAGTGCCTTGCCCAGCATCATCGGCAGAAGGACGAGATGCAACGTGCCGTCTTGCTCTCACAGCAAGCCTTTGAGGATGGTCGGATAAGCAGGATGGATTGCAACAAGACTCGCTTGGCGTTGGCAGAGATAGCCTCAAACATCGCAGAAGAAGAGATGGAACGTGAGGAACTGCTGATGCGACTTCGCTTCCTCAATGGAGGACAGGCGGTAGTGCTCAACGATACCGTTTACCCTGGTGCCCAGAGTGTGTCGCGAAGCATGAAAGTCTTGACGGAAGAGCGTGAGGATGCTGAGCAACGCGTGGCAGAGAATGAACTGAAGATGGCTCGTTCTGCCTCTGCGCCTCAACTCAAGGTAGGCTATGTTTCGGAGTTGACGCGTGAGGAGAAGTTCCGTGGCGTTACCGTAGGCATGAGTGTGCCTTTGTGGAGCAACCGCAATAATGTGAAGCGTGCCAAGGCTCAGCTGGTGGCACAGAAGAGTGAACAGCAGGATGCTATGGCTCGTCTGCAAAACGAATACGAGGCTTTGAGGCAGCGAACAGAGCGTTTGCAACAATATGCACAAACACTCTCCGGCAATATGCCCGTCCTTTCCTCATCCGCTGTGCTGCACAATGCCTTTCAGCGTGGCGACATCTCAGCTCTCGACTATTACATCGAGCTTACAGCCGACTACGAACTCCTGCACAAGGCTCTTCAGGCAGAGCGCGACTATCAGCTGGCATTGGCTACACTCAGGTGGCTGTAGTTCAATGATGTGTGTCTTTGGCTGCTTGCATGAACTTGTCGAGCAGAGAGGGCATCATCTTGCTCAAATATCCACAAATGTTGCGAGGCAGTCTAATTGGTGGGAAAGGAAAATGCAATATCGTGGAAAAATGTCCGTTGGATAGCGTGATACGCTCTGTCAGGAGGTAGGTTCACATTTTTATATCCATGTTTGTTTCATTTATGGATTTTATTTAGTACTTTTGCAAAAAGTTTGTCCAATAACCATAAAAACGAGGAGATTATGATAGTCACGATTGCCAATCCTATCTATGATGCGGTGTTCAAATACCTCATGGAGGATGAACGCATAGCCAAGACGCTGTTGTCGGCACTTCTGAAGAAGGAGGTGCTGGACGTTGAAGTTCGACGCCACGAATACACCAATGGCAGCCGAGACAAAATCTCTATGTACCGTATAGACTTTGGTGCGACAGTTCGTCAGGAAGACGGTTCGTCCAAGCTTATCCTCATAGAACTGCAGAAGACATGGCTGGAGACAGAGACACTACGTTTCCGCCAGTATCTTGGAGCGCAATACGCCCTGCCCGACAATATCATCAAGGAGGACAATCCTGAGGGATATGCCATACCGATGATTACTGTCTATCTGCTTGGACATAAGGTGGGCGATATTGAGGAGCCTGTCATCTATGTCAATCACAAGTCTTTTGACTATGACGGCAATGAGGTGACCAAGGGCATTCCCGATCCCTTTGTGGAAAGTCTTGTCCATGACAGCATCGTGGTGCAGATACCTCGACTGAGAGGACGCGTGAACAACCGTCTTGATGAGGTGTTGAGTGTGTTCGACCAGTCATGTAAGGACAAATACAACCGTCAGGTACTGAACATTGACGAGGAGAAATATGCTGGAGACGATGACATGAAGCACATCATCCATCGTCTGCTTTCTGCGGCTTCTGATGCAGAACTGCGTCACGAGATGAATGTGGAGGATGAATATTTCACCGCGATAGAGAATCGAGACACTACCATTATGCTGCGCGATCAGAAAATCAAAGAACTTGATGCACAGTTGGCAGAGAAGGATGGTCAGTTGGCAGAGAAAGATGGTCAGTTGGCAGAGAAGGACGGTCAGCTGGCAGAGAAGGATAAAGCCTTGCTGATGTCGGCCCGAGCATTGAAAAACGCAGGAATCCCAGAGGAGCAGATTGCCGTTATGACAACTCTTCCCGTGGAAATCGTCCGCTCTTTATAGCAGAAAGAGCTAATTGCTTTTGCTACCCATGCTCTTCGGCTACTTGTATGAACTTGTCGAGTAGAGGCACCAGGGCTTGAAGTTCCTCCACGCTCATGCCTTTTTCCACAATCTCACGTGCCAGACAGTTAGGTACTTCCTTGATCTGTTCTTCCATCTTCTTCCCTTCGCTGGTGAGCGACACGATGCGCTGACGTGAGTCGGCCTTGCTTTTCTGGCGTACTATCAGTCCTTGCTTCTCCATACGTTGAAGCAAAGGCGTTACGGTGTTGGTCTCCAGTTTCAAGCGTTCGGTAATGTCGCTGATGATGCGGTTGTCCTGTTCCCACAAAAGCATCAGTACCAGGTATTGTGGATAGGTGATGCCAAACTCCTTGAAGAAGGGAGTGTAGTTAGCAGTAACCAGTCGTGCTGCCGTGTATAGTCGGAAGCACAACTGGTTATCAAGTTTCAGTTGAGGGTATGCCATGCGTTATTTCTTGAAGTTATACTTTTCGCACACAGCCTTGCGGTCTTCGTCGCTCAGCGAGCCGAGGTACCCTTTCCATCCGGGACAGAAGTTGATGTGCCAGCGCCAGAAGCGTCCCATCAGCGACTTGGGGTTCTTGTCATATTTAGCGCGAAACTTACAGTTAGCGCATGTTTTCTCTTTGTTTGATGCCATTTTATTGCTTTTTGGTTTTCCTTTTTTCTCTCCACCAGTTCTTTATGCGTTTCATCCCTTCCACGCCTACAATCGACAGTCCGCTGTATTGGAATGTCTTGGCCAGTCCGAAGAAGACCACCCATAGCACTCCCTTGGCTTGTGTGCTGATAGGCAGGGCCATCTGTGCAAACGAGATGATGTAGCAGGGTATGCACATCAGCAGCACGATGACTCCGGTACGAAACGAGAAGCGGTGAAGAAATGATTGTATCTTTTCCTTCATCTAAAAGCGCGAGTGGTTTATTTCAACGCAGCTCCGTCGGCAAAGGCATTACCCACACGCTGGCCCAGAGCAACGTAACCCATGTGGATGGGGTCGAATACAACCAGTTGCATCTTCTCCATGTCGGGCTTTCCGTCCTCGGCAAGATACTCCTCGTCAACGAGTATGTTCACAATCTCTGCCACCAGGTAGTAGCCGGTCTCGCTCTTGTCGATCTTCTGGGTGATGCGGCACTCCAGAGTCATGGGAAACTCCTTGAAGACGGGAGCATTGACATTGGGAGCCTTCTCCATGGTCCAGCCAGTCTTCTCCATCTTGTTGGGCATGTTCTTGGCACTTACAATGCCCACGAAATCGGCTGCGGTGGCAGTCTGCTGGGTGGTGAAGGCCACGGTGAGTTCACCGTTCAGGTCGAGGTTCTCGGTGGTTACGTGCGAACCCATTGAGATCATAATCTTGCTGGCATCCCACTGTCCGCCCCATGCGGCGGTCATGGCGTTAGCAACTCCGTTACTGTCGAATGTTCCAATTACGAGTACTGGCTGAGGCAGTACCCAAGGGCTTGATTTGAATGACTTCATTTTCTGTAGTTTTTAAATTGTTATAAACGGGAATTCTTTCTCTTATTTGGACAGTTCTGCCTTGATGACAGGCATCATCTCGACCATTGTGGCTGTGGGCTCAAACCGGGCCACTACTTCTCCTTTCTTGTTGATGAGAAATTTAGTGAAGTTCCACTTAATGTCGGGTGTGTTGCGCCATCCAGGGTTGTTCTTGTCGAACATGCCCTCAAGTATGGGAGTGAGTTTGTGATCTTTTTCAAATCCGGCAAAGCCTTTTTGCTCCTTGAGCCATTTGTACAGGGGTATCTCATTGGCTCCGTTCACCTCGACCTTGTGAAACTGCTTGAAGTCGGTACTATAGTTTAGCTTGCAGAAAGCCACATAGTCTTCGTCACTCTCGGGAGCCTGCTCACCAAACTGATTGCAGGGGAAGTCCAGAATCTCAAATCCCTGAACTCTTAGTTCTTTGTACATCGTCTCCAGTTCGGTGTACTGAGGGGTGAATCCACAATGACTGGCGGTATTGACAATCAGCAATACCTTTCCCTTGTAGCCCGACAGACTGACGTTTTCTCCCTTGGTATCCTGTACGGTAAATTCATACAGGTTTTTCTGTGCAAAACCGTTCATCAATGATAACATAACGCAAATGGTTGATAAAAGTATTCTTTTCATAGTTTATTACTTAAGTTTTCCACCCTTTAACTCCTTACACAAGCTACACTAATCGTTTAGTGATGATAAAAAATTAACTTGTTACGATTTGTGATGTGAGCTTTTTATGGTAACAACTCATCTTTTTGGCTGTTTTTGTTTCATTCATCGGTTACGATGCCCGCATCGCGCCCTCTTCATGAAGCAAAAGCATCTCAAA
>JAZLKL010000140.1:0-6154 GCA_045597585.1 Bacteroidaceae bacterium
ACCGAGAATGCTGCCCACGAACTGAAGACACCGGCTGCCACCATCGAGGGCTACCTGGAGACGCTCGTCAGCAATCCAGCTATGCCAGAGGATAAACGCCAGAATTTCCTGGAGCGATGCCATGCGCAGAGTCGCCGCATGAGTCGCCTGCTTGCCGACATGAGCATACTGTCGCAGCTTGATGCTACCCAGGAATTTGTGAACAGCAAATTGTCAAATTGCAAATCCATTGATGCCGCACTCATCCTTCATCAGATAGAAGAGGAGACAGCAGCACTATTCCGGGAGAGGAACATCCAGTTGCAGATGTCTATCCCCCCAACGCTCCCCATGCAGGGCGATGCCTCCCTCATCTACTCCTTGTTCCGCAACATCTTCAGCAACACCTTGGCTTATGCCACCGATGCCACTTACTTCAAGGTTCAAGCCAGGGCATCTGCAGGCCGTTACCTCTTCACCTTCACAGACAACGGCCCTGGCGTTCCCAACGAGCATCTGCCTCACATCTTCGAACGCTTCTACCGCATAGACAAAGGTCGTTCGCGTCGATTAGGCGGCACAGGTCTTGGCCTTGCCATCGTCAAGAACATCGCCCTTCAATACGGAGGTTCAGTTACTGCCTCGCAAACCCCAGGAGGGGGCTTAACAATAGACATTGAACTATCCGTGTAGCATAACTTTATCTCTATTCGCTCTTCATCACATCGGCAGGGTTCTCCCTTGCAGCCTTGCGTATCTGCCAGATGATGGTGAGGAAGATGAGAGTCAGCATGACGAGGAGGATAGCGGGATAGATCCACCAATGGATGGGTGCCTGCTTGGCATACTGCATGAGCCACTGGTGCATGAGGTAATAGCCTACGGGGAAGGCTATTACGGCACTTGCAATGAGAAGACAGACGTGCTCGCGGAGGAACATGCGGATGATGGTGCCGGTATGGGCTCCATGTACCTTGCGGATGGCTATCTCCTTGCGGCGACGCTCACAGGCAAGGCTCACCATGCTGAAGATGCCGAAGATGGCAATGAGTACGCATACGGCGGTGACGAGCATGAGGAGGCGAACGAGAGTATGCTCGGAATTGAGATATTCTTCATAATCGGCTTCGGAATTGACAAGCACCAGATGCACACTCTCATCGTCCCCATAGAGCTTCTGCTTGGTCTTCTCTTCCAATTTCTTTTTCAGTTTCTCGACATCTGTGCCTTCCTTCCATTGGATAGGGAAATACACATAGAACCAATTATTGAAGTTGGGCTCTTCATTGTACACGAACTCCATAGGCTGGGTGGGTGTAGTGGGTGACATGTAGGACAGGTCCTTTACTATGCCCTTGACGGTATAGACATGCTTTTCCCATTTGTCAGTACTTCGATACTGTCCGCCCACCTTGCCTTGCTCGCCCAGGAGCTTTGCCAGCGACTCGTTGATGCACACCAGTGATTCGTCGTCCTGGCTGCTGATGAACTCGCCGTCCACCATTTGCATTTCCAGGAAGCGATAGTAATGTTCGTCAGCTTGGACGTTGAGAACCTTGTGTGTCTGACCATCCTCCATGGCTATCTCTCGTGTACCCTGGAAACCACCGCCGATGGGATAGTTGTAGCCTACGAGGAACTGCTCCAGTTCAGGCCATTGATTCAGTTCGTCTGCCAAGCGCTTGACATACGATGAATTAGCATCATCTTCTACCGATCTGCTAAACTCAATGTAGCCACGATTGTGTTTGTTGAAGCCCATGTCGGGCGAATGTAGGAGGAACTGAATCTGGTTTATCATCATGACGGAGCAGAACACGGTGGCAAGACTTACTGCCAGCTGTAGTATCATCAATCCTCCACGCACACCGCCCAGCAGACTTCTGCCTTCGGGACGCTTGCGCTTGTCGAGCGCCTGCTGCAGTTGCTTGCGACAGCAGAAATAGACAATGAGGGCTGTAGCCAAGAGCGAGACAAGGGCAGCAGCCAAGGCAAATACCAGGAACCAAGCGATGAAGAACCAATCTGACTCATTGAAAATACAGCATACCTCCTTGAAGTCCTCAATCGTAAGGCTCACGATACCTGTTGCGATAAGTGTGGAAATGATAAGGATAATGATCATTTCTGTAGCCACGAGCACAATGAGATTGCCCATCGTGGCGCCATGCACATAGCGCAGAGCCAGTTCGCGCTGACGGATGCGGATGCGAGTGACGAGCATCGTGAAGTAGTTGAACATGGCACAGCAGATGACGATGACGCCCAGGACGACGAACAACTGCAGGTGGTTCTGCTCCACCTCCTTGTTCACAAAGTCAGTGTGTTCACGCACCTGGCTGAGTGGAAGGAGGTCGTAGGAATGTTGCTCCGTATAGGTACCACTGATTTCCTCGCCTGTCTCTGCGTCGTACGTCTCATAACTAAATGTTGCCTCTTCGTGCTCCATCGCTTTCTTGAGTGCTGCCACATTCTCGGGCTTTACTCTGGCGAAGGTAGTCGTGGAGATAATACTTGTAGTGTCGCATAGTTTCAGGTCGATGCCCTTCAGGAAGTCATAGGGGAAGGAGGTTGGCCTCTGTGGATCTTCGACGATAGCCACCACGGTGACATAGTATTTTTTGCCGTAGTAATCGAACCAGACTTTCTGCCCTACAGCATTCTTGCCCGGGAAGAGTCTCTCTGCCATCGACCGGGTAAGTGCCACCTCTTCATACTTGAGGTTCAGCTGCTTCCGTCCGTCAAGCACCTTGATGCCCAGCATCTCCTGCACGTTGTCGTCAATTTCCAAGCTGCTCCCATTGAAACTTTCCTCAGCCTCTGGCGACACCTTAAAGGCGCCTCCACTCACCATCATTCGTGACAGCAACTCTATCTGCGGATGGGCTTCCGCCAGACGTCCTGCATCGGGGTAGGACAGATAGTTAGAGAATCCTCCCTCCATATAGTACCCCGAATCACCTGCATACTGCACCAGATACACATCATCGTGCTCTGGCCACCATGTGTCATACTGATTTTCATACCTCAGCCACAGGGCCGAGAGTGCGAAACATACCATGCCTACCGTCAGCGAGAGGATGCTGATGGAGGTCTGCAACTTGTACTTGAGGAGATTGCGCCATGCAATCTTGAGGTTGTGGACTACGAGCATGAATTATGAATTATGAATTGTGAATTACAAGAGCGTTCTCTCTACAATCTGGCCATCGTAGAGGTTGATGATGCGGTCGGCATACGAGGCATCGTGCTGCGAATGCGTCACCATGATGATGGTAGTGCCCTCTTGGTGCAGTTCGCTGAGCAGGTTCATCACCTCCTTGCCGTTCTTAGAGTCGAGGTTACCCGTGGGCTCATCGGCCAGGATGATCTTGGGATTGGACAGTACGGCACGGGCAATGGCTACACGCTGCTGCTGACCGCCGGAGAGTTGGTTGGGGAAGTGCTTCTTGCGGTGGGTGATGGCCATGCGATCCAGCACCTTCTCAATACGCTCCTTGCGTTCCTTGACAGGTGTACCCATGTAGAGCAGGGGCAGTTCGACATTCTCATATACATTGAGCTCGTCGATAAGGTTGAAACTCTGGAACACGAAGCCGATGACGCCCTTGCGGATGTCTGTTCGCTCATTCTCCGTGAGTTTGCTCACGTCCTTGCCATTCAGGGTGTAGGTACCCTCAGTGGGGGTGTCCAGCAAGCCCAATATATTTAACAAGGTGGACTTGCCACAACCCGAAGGGCCCATGATGGCAACAAACTCACCTTCCTTCACTTCGAGGTTCACATTGCGCAGAGCCCATGTCTCCACGGTTTCGGTGCTGAACACCTTCTTGATGTCTGTTAACTTGATCATAATAGAATTGCGACCCCTCCCCTGCCCTCCCGTGGGAGGGAGCTTATACAGTCACGATTTGACTACGTGAGGAGTTACAGGGTCAGTTTTTTGTTCTTACTTTTTGTTTATTACGCTTATTTCACAAAGATGACTTTCCTCTCCTCCTCTCGGACGACTGGGGTGGTTACAGAAGTCACTGGATGTGACTTCGGCCCCACAAAGGGGAGGCAACACCCATTGCCGACGGAGGCAAGGGTTGGGGAGGGGTCTCTCTTGTTTCTCACTGCAAATTTACACCTTTTCTATTATACACGCGCAAGGAAAATGGGGCGAAAATGCAAAGTGTATGATTATTAGACACAATACTGTATGAAAATCATACACTTTTATTAAAATAACGTAATGAGGAATGTTTTTTCAACAGTTGGTACTGCTGATTGAAACTTTTTGCTTAACTTTGCAACAAATCAAACTATTCACACATTATGGCAGTAAATGATTATGTAATGGTTCCCCCTCAGGTATCGCATTATCAGGACTGGGCAAAAGGACAGATTATTGAGGTAGAGGACAATCCTTTCCGTGGCATTGTCATTGTTGTTCGCATGGAGAATGGAGACATCTTTTGGGACGTGGCTGATTATTTCAAGAAAGAGGCTTGACGCATGAACGGATATGCAATATCTTTCGATATGGACGTAAAACTACTTGAACAGTTTTACGGTATCCCATATAATCCTGCATACGATGAGATACGCACCGTACTTCGTCGTAATGATTTCTATTGGATACAGGGAAGTACCTATCTAACAACTGGTAATCTTGTCAACCTCACGGCAGCCATGCATGACCTAAAATCAATCGAATGGTTTCGGAAGTCTGTTCGAGACATACGTGGATTCAAGGTAGAAGAATGGTCAGACTTTACGGATTTTATTAAAAAATGGTAATACAAGCGAGCGTGCAGAGATCTCTCCCTGCACGCTCATTTTCTTTCATTCACTCTTCATCACATCGGCTGGGTTCTCACTTGCTGCCTTGCGCACCTGCCAGTGGATGGTGGCGAGGGTGAGCAGGAGTAGGAGCAGGGCGGCACCGAGGAAGTACCACGGAGTGAGGGGCACGTGGTGGGCATAGCCATGGATGTAGAAATGGAGGGCATAGATGGCCAGAGGGGTGCCGGTGAGGAACGCCACACCGAGTACAATGAGATAGCGACGTGCGATGAGGCGGAAGATGTCGCCCGACTTGGCTCCATGCACCTTGCGGATGGCTATCTCGCGTCGTCGGCTGCGCACATCGTAGAGCGAGATGCCAAAGAGACCGAGGCAAGAGATGAGGATGGAGAGCAGGGCAAAGGTGGTGAAGATGCGCGCCACACGGGCATCGTCGGCATAGATGTCGGCTATCTCGTCCTCTATGAAGCTGTGAGGCATCACGCTGCCTGTGCCGTTCTCCTCTTCATACAACCTCTGCAGGAAGGCCATGGCCTCCTTTCGCTTACCTGGCTGATACTTGGCCAGGAAGTAAGCATATTCGTTAAACTCTTTGGCTATGATGTTGATGAAGAATGGGATGTCCTCCATGCCAAGATGCGTCAGGCAAATGTCATCGTACACGCCCACGATGGTATAGGCAGGATTGTCGGACATGTACTCTCCACTCTCGTCTATTCCGTACCACAGCCGTTTCTGGGGTTGAATGTGCGTGGTGGAGATGTCCTTGACACCCAGCCTCTCCTTGGCGCTGCGTGACAGATAGAGGTGGTACTTATCATAACGGTCGCGCTCCGCATCGGGCTTCTGGCCTTCAAGCAACTTGAGCCCGTAAATCTCTATCTGTTCGGGAGAGAGACCTATATCGGCAATCGTCTGATAGTCAGAGCCAGGAATGTCTGCCTTGACCATGGTGGCATAATCACCCCGCGAGGCTTTCTTGCCCGTCAGCGAGACTGACATGCCTCCGTAACAGCAATGCGTGAACAGCGGAGACTCTTTGATGCGCCTCATATAATCTATGCTGTGTTCCTTGGCTCTGGACATCACATTCTGGCAATGCTCCCATTCCTCATGAGTCATACCTCCTGCTTTCGGATTACGAACTGCAGGGAAGAGGTCGAACCAGACGATGTTCTCTGTGTTGTATCCCAAGTCTGAATGCAGCATGAAATACAACTGACGCAGAGAATAGGAACTGACGATGATGAGGAAGAACGTGAAGGTGTATTGCAGCCACAGGGACACTCGGCGCGAGAGGTTGTGCACACCGCTTCGCTTCATGTCATCGTTGGTGGTCATCCTCCGGCTTCCGAGCGTCGCAGGTAGGCTCACCATGAGCGGC
>JAZLKL010000141.1:0-48405 GCA_045597585.1 Bacteroidaceae bacterium
GGTGAGTCACTCAGAAAGAGCAAGAAATAAGGCTCTTTCACTATCATAAATTATTGCCATAATCTGACCCCACCTAACATACGCAAAGTGTCCGCTGAAAGCTTCTCTTTTTCAGCGGACACTTTTTGCAGTTGCCAGCGGGCCGAATCCGCGAAATTTTCCAATCTTGACTCAAATCCTTTGGCAAAGGCAGAAAAGTGTTTCTTTATCCCTCACTTCTTTGATCGTTAAAGGGAGCGCACGGGTCTTCGTGAGCGAGTTCGTTGGCTGTGCGGAGTATCAGGGTAGTGGCACCGATGGTGATGATGCTACCTTCTTCCAGGCGAATGCGGTCCTGGTCCTTGAGGATGTCGTTCATGTAGAACGTACCGGTGTTGCTTGGTGCATCGCGCAGGATGTATTGCAAATCCCCTCGTTTGTTGCGCTGCACGCGAATGATGCAATGCTTGGTGTCTACGCTTGGATCAACCGTGTCGATGGGGCAGTTGATGTTGTTGCCCAACACCTTGCGACCAAACACGTTGTCGCCCATGTGCAAGGGAATGATCTGCTTGAAATGAAAGCAATTCTCCACTACGATGATGCTGCCCTGTTCCTCGGCATTCTCCTGCTCGTCGAGCACTTCCTCTTTCTGTGTGGCACGAAGCTTGCTCACACCCAGTCGGATGGCAAACTGCTTTCTACAGTTCTCGCATTCGAAGACCAACTGCTGTCCATCTTGGTACTTTGTTTCGTCAAACGTGATGAAACTCTCGCATTTAGGGCACCTTACTCTTTTCATTTCTCTAATTCAATAACCCAGGCATTGGCGAAGTCGGAATGCGTCTTTCTCATATTCTTGAGGTGAACTCGTGCATCATCCTTGGTGGCAAAACCGCCCACCACTACACGACGCATGCTTCCCTTCTCAAACAATGAGGCGTTAACTCCCTTCTTACCAAGGTTCTCTATGTAGTTAAGGGCATTTGTCTTGGAGATGCTGCTTGCCAGGACGATGTAGAAATCACCCTTGCTGCTGGGCATGGGATTCTGTTTCTCTACCTTGCTGCCAGCGTTTGCCGTTGAGGGTGCATTGTGCTTCTCGGCTTTTGTCGGGGTGGATGTCACCGTTTCTGTGGCGTGGTTGTCGGGGGTGGCAGCAGCGCTCGTCTCTGCCTCGGGTACTTTGGTCTCCTTGGCAAAGTCATAACCCTCATTCAATGCGGTCTGTGTGATGTCTATGAGAACGGCATCAAAAGAGTCTGTCTGCTCCACGGTGGCATCCTCGGCAAGGGCATTGGGTGTCTCGGCCTTGGGCTGAATCATGTGGGGTTGCAGGAATGCCATGGAGGCTTGTGAACTGCCCATCTTGTGGGTCACGATGGTGGGCTTTATCACAAAGAACAATATGATGGCGGCTGCAATGGAAGCCACATGTCTTACTATCTTCTTGGGTACACGCAGAGTCAAATGCTCGTTGTCATGGCTTTCTATCAGTGTTACCTCCTCCTCTTCAACTTCCTGAGTCTGTTCGATTTCTTTACTCTTGGGGGTAACAACTACTTCATCCGTCTCGGCTTGTGATACCTGGACCGTTTCCACCTTGCTTTCTGCCTGAGTGTTTTCAAGCTCCACAGGCTCGTGTGTAACGAAGGTCGCTTTTTCATCTTCTGCTTCAACAGAATCTTGTAATCTTCTGAAATGTATAGCATCTAAACCATAATACGATGGGGTAGTGATGCCACATTCGCACGAAGCCATGGTGATTTCTGCATCATCCTCAAGAGAGAAAACTCCGATAGAGCCAAAGTCAACCGTACCCTCTGTGACAAGCGTCTTATGGAACTCCGACACCATCTCTTCGCAGCGTTTCAAGGCTTTTTCGGGAGAGAGATTGTAAACATTTGCCAAAGACTGGAGAAAGATCTCCTTAGGGTCAAAATTGATGGCAGAGTTGAAATGTACATTTCGTACGGGGGGGATGAACAGATTCTCGCCAGCAATCCATCTTGCGGGTGTTCGCATGGTGCGGAACTCGCCTAATGAAGGTACTATCACGTTTTCGTGTGACAGCAACAGGTATTCTATATGGATTGCCAATTCATTCATGCTGCAAAAGTACGATAATTTTTTAGTTTGTCCTAACGATAGGACTTAAATATGATTTTTTTTGGGTGTTTAGTTTACTTTTGTGGTTTTGAATTTGGTGGGAATGTGAAAATGCTTATTTTATAGTAACCGTAAAGGGTGTGGTTTATAGAAATTCCTTTATGAGATGTTTAATATGTATAACTTAATGTATTGATATTTAGTAGTATATAAATTTGTGATTATTGTTTTGCTTTAATCTCTTTGAATAGTTTCGTATTTAGCTTTATGTACACAAACGGATGACCCTGTGCCTTTGTGTCTCTGTGTCTCAGTAAGTTACAAACTCTTTGTCCTTTTGTCTTATAGTCCTCTCATCATTGTAATGTTTAACGTGATTTTCTTTCACGCTGCAAAGTTACGACATTCTTTTAACCTGCTGGCGGTCTTTGGTAGTCTTTAGTGTTCTTTTTTAGTTTCAGCTAATTGTACTAATCACTAATCACTAACTATGCGCTATGCACTATGAACTGTCAAAGTTCACTAAGCACTAACTATAAACTATGAACTAACGAAGTACCAAATAATGGTAAAAAAATGATAACCCAAACACATTTGGAATGAAAGCAAATATTATATCTGCATACTCTACTCTTAAGTAATTATATACTTATTCTATCTACTTGTTAAGTAAACGGACAAAAGTAGATAACGAGTAGAGAGTTTTTACTTCTCGCTCTTCTCTGCAGGAGCTTTAGGAGTCTTTTTGGGTCTTCTCTTTGCAGGCTTTTTCTCTTTGCTTTCTTTTGTGGCTTGTGCGTCATTCATAGCTGCTTTCTCCGCTTTTACCGCTTTTTCGATTTTGGCTGTATTCTCTGCCATTACAGTCTTTTCTGGTTTGGCTGTTTTCTCTGTCTTTACAGTCTTTTCGGGGTTGGCTGTATTGTCCACCTTTGCTGTATTAGTGGCTTTTGCAGCCTTATCTTGCTTGGTGTGCGAGCCTTTTCCGTCCTTGCATCCGTGATTCTTGCCCTTGCCTTTGTTGCCCTTGCCGCGTCCAGACTTCTTGTGGTCCTTAAAGCCCATCTTCTTGCCGGTATAGGCAGGTGCTTCGCCTAACTCCTCGGGCATGACACACTTCTCTACCTCCTTCTCCAGGAATTTCTCTATCTGCTTGAATGCAAGCTGATCCTTTTCGCCCACAAGTGTGATGGCAGCACCCTCAGAACCTGCTCTGGCAGTTCGGCCGATACGGTGAACATAGTCCTCTGCATCGTGTGGCACGTCGAAGTTGATGACAAGCTGTATATCGTCGATGTCTATGCCTCTCGACACAATATCCGTGGCGATGAGAATGTCTATCTTCTGTGCCTTGAAACGATACATCACATCGTCACGCTGACTTTGCTCAAGATCGCTGTGCATGGCCTCGCAGCTATATCCACGGCGCTTCAGGGTGATGGCAATATCCTTCACCTTGAGTTTTGAACCCGCAAAGATGATGACACGCTTAGGAGCCTTCTGCTTGAAGAGATGTTCCAGGATATGCAGCTTCTGTGGCTCGTAGCATACGTAGGCACTTTGGTGTATGCCTTCGGCGGGCTTTGAGACGGCCAGCTTGACCTGAACAGGGTCGTGCAGTATGTTTTGTGCCAGTTTGATGATGTCGTTGGGCATGGTGGCGCTGAACATAATGGTCTGTCGCTCCTTGGGAAGGTATTTGGCGATGGTCATGATGTCGTCGCAGAATCCCATGTCGAGCATGCGGTCGGCTTCATCGAGAATAAAGAACGACACTCGCGACAAGTCTATGTTGCCAAGGCTGAGGTGGCTGATGAGACGTCCGGGCGTGGCAATGAGTACGTCGGCACCCTTCTGCATGGCCTTTTTCTCCTGTTCGTATCTTATGCCATCGTTACCTCCATAGACAGCCACGCTGCTGATGCCAGGGGTGTAGTATGCAAACCCCTGCATGGCCTGGTCGATTTGCTGGGCGAGCTCACGCGTAGGACTCATGATGATGCAGTTGATGGCATCCTTGGGGAAGCCACCGTCATCGAGCATACTCAGTACGGGAAGCAAGTAGGCAGCTGTCTTTCCGGTTCCGGTTTGTGCCACACCAATGATGTCCCTGCCTTCAAGGATGGGGGGGATGGCATGCTCCTGGATGGGCGTGCAATCGGTGAAGTTCATATCGTCGAGTGCGTCGAGCACATTGTCGTTGAGGTCTAAGTCGTAGAAATCCATTTGTTTACAATCTTTATAAGTTAAGTAATGGTAAAAAAATAACTTCCTAAAGTTCATAGTATGATGCTTCTTTCAGCTTTGTTTGTCTTTTTGGGTATTTTTGCGCTGTCCTTCTACTTTCGTCCCGTAGGCAAAAGTCACACAGCACGCTGCTTTTGCTGACGTGCAAAATGTCGTCCTTCAAAACAGCGCAAAACTATCTCAAAAATACATGCCAAATCTTTCGCAACTTATTATTTCACCATTACTAAAGAAGTTTTTTTGTGAATTTATCATTATGAATTATCCTTACCTCGGTGCTTTCCTGTACAGGTATGCCGCGATAAAGGTGAATATGATGTTGGGCAACCATGCCGCGAGGAGCGGAGGCATGCCGGCATTGATGCTGAACGAGGACGAAATGGTTTGGAAGAGGATGTAGCCCGCACTCAATCCAAGACCTGTGCCCAGCGCAAGACCCATACCGTTCTTTCGTTTCTTGGCTGACAGCGTAAGACCGATGGTGGTCAGAATGAAGCTGGCAAAGGGTGACGAGAAGCGCTTGTGGTATTCTATCTCAAACTGCGCACTTCGTCCGTTGCCTCGTATGCGTTGCTTTTCAATCTGGTCGAGCAACTCCTCGTTGTTCATCGCCTCCTCCATGTGCTTGGTGACCATGAAGTCACGTGGCTCCATGATGATGACGGAGTCGAGCGAGGTGTGATGGGTGATGATCTCACGGTTGGTGTGCATGTCGCGCACCGTCACATTATTAAGCTTCCAGTGGTAGCGCTCGTTGGAGATGGTGTCGTAGGTAAGACTTGTGGCAGAGAGGTGCGACACCAGCTTCTTGTTGCGGAACTTGTCCAGGAAGAAGTGGTAGCCCGTCTTGAAATTGTTGTCGTAGTGCTCGATGTAGGCAATGACACCCGTATCGACCTGCATCTGCACGTTGTCGGCATAGGTGGGGTCCTTCTTCTTCTTTTTGTATGAGTTTTCAAACTCCAGACGCCTAACGCTGCCACGGGGAATGACCTCGCTGCCCAGATAGAACGTTATAGCGGCAATGATGGCTGCCGAAATCATGTAGGGACGCATGATGCGACTGAACTTCACGCCAGCTGCCTGCATGGCTATAATCTCGCTGTTGCCTGCCAGTTTGGTGGTGAAGAAGATGACGGACAGGAAGATGAAAAGGGCAGAGAAGAGGTTAGCGTAGTAGGGGATGAAGTTGAGGTAATAGACAAACAGGATGTCGTGCAGGGTAGCATGGTTCTTGGTGAACTTGTCAATGTTGTCGTTATAGTCGAATACTACGGCAATGGTGATGATAAGAATGATGGAGAAGAAATACGTACCCAGGAACTTGCCGATGATGTATCGGTCAAGTCGGTTGAGGAAAGGTATCTTGAAATTGAACTTCTTCATCGTGAAAATGCAATTAAGACCTGTTACTTTTTACTTGTTAATTATTACTTCTAAATATATGCGATAATATATTTAGAGTCTGTTAGTTACCTTTTTTGTCATCTGGTTCTTCCATGCACGGAAATCGCCTGCTATGATGTGCTGACGAGCCTGTCCTACGAGCCACAGGTAGAAGGTGAGGTTGTGAATGCTGGCAATCTCCATTGCCAGTAGTTCCTGAGCCTTGAACAGGTGGTGCACGTATGCCTTGCTGTAGAAGGTATCCACGCTGGCTGTGCCGAAGGGGTCGAGGGGTGAGAAGTCATCCTCCCACTTCTTGTTGCGCATGTTCATGATGCCCTCGGCGGTAAATAGCATGGCGTTTCTGCCGTTGCGGGTAGGCATCACACAGTCGAACATGTCGATGCCACGCTCTATGCCTTCAAGCAGGTTGGCAGGTGTGCCCACTCCCATCAGGTAGCGAGGCTTGTCTTTTGGCAGGATCTCGTTGACAACCTCTATCATCTCGTACATCACCTCGGCTGGTTCGCCTACGGCCAAACCGCCAATGGCATTTCCGTCGCATTCCTTGGAGGCCACAAACTCTGCCGACTGGCGTCGTAGCTCGGGGAAGGTGCAACCCTGCACGATGGGGAAGAGCGACTGGTGGTAGCCATACTTAGGCTCTGTCTCGTTGAATCTTTTGATGCAACGATCCAGCCAGCGATGTGTCAATCCCAGACTCTTCTTGGCGTAGTCGAAGTCGCTTGTGCCGGGAGGACATTCGTCGAGTGCCATCATGATGTCGGCACCGATGCTGCGCTCAATGTCCATCACACCCTCAGGGGTGAAGAAATGCTTTGAGCCATCGATGTGACTTCTGAACTCGCAGCCCTCCTCCTTCAGCTTACGAATGCCGGTGAGCGAAAACACCTGGAAGCCACCGCTGTCGGTGAGGATGGGACGGTCCCAGCCATTGAATTTGTGCAAGCCACCTGCCTTCTCAAGCACCTGTGTGCCAGGACGCAGATATAGGTGGTAGGTGTTGCCCAGGATGATCTGTGCCTTCACCTCATCTTTGAGGTCACGTTGCAACACGCCCTTTACTGTACCCGCAGTTCCTACGGGCATGAAGATGGGCGTCTTGATGGTGCCGTGGTCGGTGGTCAGCAAACCCGCACGTGCGCTGCTCTCGGCATCAGTATGTTGAAGTTGAAATTTCATCTGTCTCAGTTTACTTCTTTTCGGCTGGTTCGTCGTAGGTGAACTGTATGGGGTTGCTCACTTTTTCCTCAAGCAAGGCAAAGTTGAACACGTCCGCTACATTCTCCACGTAATGGAAGGTGACCCCTTGCAGATACATGTCGGGAATCTCCTCTATGTCTTTTCTGTTCTCGTGGCAGATCATGATGTCTGTGATGCCTGCACGCTTGGCGGCAAGTATCTTCTCCTTGATGCCACCCACAGGCAGCACCTTTCCTCTGAGGGTAATCTCGCCAGTCATTGCCACACGCTGGCGCACTTTGCGCTGGGTGAGGGCAGAGGCCAACGAGGTAGCCATGGTCACACCAGCCGAGGGGCCATCCTTGGGCACGGCACCTTCGGGCACATGGATGTGTATGTTGTAGTTGTCGAAGATGCGCATGTCGAGGTTCAGCATATCGGCATGAGCCTTGATGTACTCCAATGCCAGTACAGCACTCTCCTTCATTACGTCGCCCAGGTTACCGGTAAGGGTGAGTTTGCCTGCCTTGCCCTTGCTCAGGCTGGTCTCGATGAAGAGAATCTCGCCTCCCACGCTTGTCCATGCCAGTCCGGTCACTACACCGGCATTGTCATTACCCTGGTACTTGTCCCTGTTGTAGGGAGGCTTGCCCAGGAGGTCGGGCAGCATTTCGGGTGTGATGGTCTTGAAGTCCATCTTCTCATCGCGGGCGCAGGTGAGGGCAATCTTTCTGAAGATCTTGCTGATCTGTTTCTCAAGGCCACGCACGCCACTCTCACGGGTATAGTCCTCAATGATGCGTTCAAGGGCAGCCTTGTTGATCTTGAGGTCCTTCCTGTCGGAGAGTCCGTTGTTCTCCTTCTTCTTGGGAACGAGGTGCTTGCGAGCTATCTCTATCTTCTCCTCGGTAATGTAGCCGCTCACCTCAATCAACTCCATTCTGTCCAACAGGGGTTGTGGTATGGTGCCCACATTGTTGGCCGTGGCGATGAACATTACCTTGGACAGGTCGTAGTCGATGTCGAGGTAGTTGTCGTGGAAGGTGGTGTTCTGCTCGGGATCCAATACCTCAAGCAAAGCCGACGAGGGATCGCCCTGCATGGTATTCTGCGTCACCTTGTCCACCTCATCGAGTATGAAGACGGGGTTGGAAGAACCTGCCTTGATGATGTTCTTGATGATGCGTCCAGGCATGGCACCCACGTAAGTCTTACGGTGACCACGAATCTCCGACTCGTCATGCAGACCACCCAGCGACACACGCACATACTTGCGCTTCAAGCTACTGGCAATGCTCTTGCCCAACGAAGTCTTACCCACTCCTGGAGGGCCATACAGACAGATGATGGGGCTCTTCAGGTCGCCACGCAGCTTCAGCACAGCCAGATGCTCCAGGATGCGCTCCTTCACCTTCTCCATGCCATAGTGGTCGCTGTTGAGCACCTTCTCGGCGGTGGAGAGTACGAGTTGATCCTTGGTGTATGTGTTCCAGGGCAACTGCAGGATGGTCTGCAGGTAGGTGAGCTGCACGTTGTAGTCGGGACTGGTGGGATTGAGGCGCTCCAGCTTCTCCACCTCACGGGTGAAGATCTCATCCACCTCGTCTGGCCAGTTCTTCTTAAGAGCCTTCTCACGTAGTGACTGACTATCCCTCATGGAGTCGGAAGCATTGCCCAGCTCCTCCTGAATGTTGCGCATCTCCTGGTGAAGGAAATACTCACGCTGCTGATTGTTCAGGTCCGACTGCGTCTTCTGCTTCAACTGGTTGCGTATGTTGCTAAAGTTCAGTTCGCGATTGATGATGCGCATCATCTTCAACGTACGCTCCATGATGCTTGACTCATAGAGCAGCTCCACCTTCTCTGTGGTCTTAATGGGGAAGCAGCTGCATACGAAGTGCATGTAGAACAAGTCGTTGCGTATGTTCTTGATGGCATACAGCGCTTCTCTGCCCATCTCGTCAGTCTCCTCAATCAGGTTCTCGGCATGCTTGCGGAAGTCGTTCATCAGCATGTCAAAATCGACAGACTCAGTCTTTTTAGGCATCTTTTCGACAGCTTTTTTGACGCTGGCATAGGTGACGTATTGCTTGTCTATAGTGGCCAAAAGCTTTACGCGACAAAGTCCTTGCAGGATGACCGTCTGCGTCTTGTTGGGCATCTCTATGGTGCGCATGACGCGTGCCACCACACCCATTCTGTATAAGTCGTTTGTCTCGGGTCTTTCTGTGTCAGCAGACTTCTGACAGAAAACTGCCACCAAACCGTTTCCCTTTTCTGCCATCTGAACAACCTTTAGGGATGATCGACGAGTGATGCTTACGGGAATCATCACGCTGGGGAAGAGCACCATATTGCGAAGAGGCAACAGGGGCAATTCTTCTGGGAAATCTACATTTGTAAAAGTTGCGAAGTCACCATCGAAATCAGCCACGAAGTTGACGTTCATGTTATTTTCTTGATCGCTCATTTTTTTTGCTTTATATGAGTGTTTTGCTATTCGTTAGATTTTGCCAAGTGCAAAAACGGGTGCAAAGGTAGCGAAAAATATCGAATTTTAAGGGTTAATATGCTATAAATTTAGTGAATAAATCTTAATTATTATTGTTTGTATGCGTATTCGCGCGTGATAATTTTATGTTTTTTGTACTTTTGTGAGGCTTTTTGCCTTGTTAATTGTAAATTGTTAATTTGTTTTGGCCAGTACATATTTTGATTTTAAGAAGTTTCGCGTATATCACGACCGTTGCGCCCAGAAGGTGGGAACCGATGGGGTAGTGCTTGGTGCCTGGGTGAACATTGAGGGTGCCAGGAGAATACTTGATATTGGTACGGGCAGCGGCTTGATAGCGCTGATGGTGGCACAGCGAGAGGTGGATGCCGTGGTCTATGGTGTGGACATCGATGAGAGCGCCGTGGGGCAAGCCTGTGAGAACGTGGCTGCCAGTCCGTTTGCCGACAGAATACAGATAGTGCACTCCGATGTAAGGGAATTTTCCAATCAATCCACTGAACCGTTTGACCATATCATCTGCAATCCTCCCTTCTATACGGAGGACACCTTGCCCCCCGATGCCACGCGAGCCTTGGCACGTAATGCCTCGCTGTTGCCCTTCGAGGACTTGGTAGATGCTGCCTCCAGGATGCTGAACGAGGAAGGGTGCTTCAGCGTGATGCTGCCCATGTCATGCCGTGATTACTTCACGGTGCTCTGCGAGGCAAGTAGCCTGCACCTCATACGTCAATGTACCGTGCAAACCGTTCAGCGTAAAGCCCCCAAGCGTATTTTGATAACCTACTCTAAGAAGCGAGTGGAAGACGTTTGTAAAGAATCACTTATCTTGCAAGATGGAAACGAAAAAAGCGAGGCATACAAATACCTCGCCCGTGATTTCTATCTATGATGTTTTAGCACTACTTGAAACGGTGTAGTAGCGTTTACAGCTGGTTCTTCTTGGGTGTGCCCACCACCATCTTGATGCCACCCGCCACGGCTTCCAGCACTACATCCCTGGGACCGTCTGCAGGGTCACCGTCCCACTGTATAGGACCTTCCTTCTCTCTGTGTATGGTTATTCGACTACACTTTACCATCTCTACTTTCTTGCTGTGGTCGATGGTGGCGGTAGCCAGACGAAGACCCACCAAGGGTGAGGTGAGTTTGTTGAATACTGTCCAAATATTTACATCTAACTTTCCGTCGCAGACAGAAGCCTTAGGGGCGATGAAAAAGTCGTTGCCATACTGTGCTGCGTTGGCACCTGTGACAAGCCAGCACTTCTTGTGCTCGGTGCGGCCCTCGTCCTCAATCTCAATGTCGTAGGTCTCACCCTTGTACTTCAATCCAACGCCGATGGTGGTTTTAAGATAGGTAGGCAGACCTCTCTTGCCGGCATGTGCAAAGGTGTAGCTTACCTGAGCGTCGAAGCCCACTCCAGCCGTGCAGAAGAAAGGGTGACCGCAGATCTTGCCGTAGTCGCATTGGCGGATATCCATCTTCTTCAAGGTCTCGAGTGACTTCTCTGCCTTCATGGGCAAACCCAGATGGCGTGCCAAACCGTTTCCGCTTCCGCAGGGTATGATGCCCAGGGCGGTATCGGTATGCACGATGCCACGAGCCACCTCGTTGACGGTTCCGTCGCCACCCACAGCCACAGCTACCAAGGCTCCCTCCCTGGCTGCTGCCTGTGCTAGTTCCTCGGCATGGCCAGCTCGTTCGGTATGCTTGATTTCATATTCATACTCGCTGTCGTCGAAGTATTGGGGGATGAGGTCAAGGATGCGCTGTTTGCTTTTGGTTCCTGAAATAGGGTTGACTATAAATACTAATTTCATTATTGTTATAGTTTTCAAAATTATTGTAAGGCGAATGCTGAGTGCATGCTCTGAAATTGTTTGCAAAGTTACTAAAAAAGACGTTATTCAGGGTGATTTTACTTTAATAAAAGCCATAAATGATAGATTTTGTGTAAAAAATGTATTTGCTTATTCCTTTTTTTTGTATCTTTGCCGAGAAAATTCGAAAACAGATAATAGAATCGATATAATTTTTCATACAATAATATGGGACTTTTAGATGAGAAACTTGCGAAACATCCTTTTTTTGGTTTAGCAAAGCAAGTAAAGGAAAAGGGCATTTATCCCTATTTTCGTGAGATTGAAGGAAAACAAGGAACAGAAGTTGAAATGGGTGGACATCACGTGCTGATGTTCGGTTCGAACGCTTATACCGGTTTGACGGGTGATGAGCGCATTATTGAGGCAGGCTGCAAGGCTATGAGACAGTATGGTAGTGGTTGCGCTGGTAGTCGTTTCCTCAATGGTACCCTCGACATTCATGTTCAGTTGGAGAAAGAGTTGGCCGAGTATGTAGGTAAGGACGATGCATTGTGCTTCTCTACTGGCTTTACTGTAAATAGTGGTGTCATTCCCCAGTTGGTAGGTAAGGACGATTACATTATCTGTGATGACCGCGACCATGCAAGTATTATTGATGGACGTCGTTTGTCGTTCGCTACCCAGTTGCACTACAAGCACAATGATATGGCCGACCTGGAGCGTGTGCTGCAGCGTTGCGAGCCCGACAAGGTGAAGCTCATCGTTGTGGATGGTGTATTCTCTATGGAGGGTGACTTGTGTAACTTGCCCGAGATTGTCAAGCTGAAGCATAAGTACAATGCTTCCATCATGGTGGACGAGGCTCATGGTCTGGGTGTCTTTGGCCGTCAGGGTCGTGGTGTCTGCGACCACTTTGGCTTGACCGACGAGGTGGACCTTATCATGGGTACATTCTCAAAGTCGTTGGCAAGTATTGGTGGTTTTATTGCTGCTAATCAGACCATTATCGACTCTTTGCGTCACACTGCCCGTACTTACATCTTCTCGGCAAGCTGTACGCCCGCTGCTACGGCTGCAGCTCGTGAGGCATTGCAGATTATTAAGAATGAACCCGAGCGCCTTGAGGCATTGTGGGACGTTACCAACTATGCCCTAAAGCGTTTCAAGGAAGAAGGTTTTGAGATTGGTGAGACAGAGAGCCCCATCATACCTCTTTATGTACGCGACCTTGAGAAGACCTTCATTGTGGTGGCTCGTGCCTTTGAGGAGGGTGTTTTCATCAACCCCGTAATTCCTCCTGCATGTGCTCCTTCCGACACATTGGTTCGTTATGCCTTGATGGCTACCCACACTCACGAGCAGGTGGACCGTTCGGTTGTCATCCTTAAGAAGGTGTTCCAGGAACTGGGCATTATCAAGTAAGTAATCATGTTTTTGCATGTGGGTAAATACTTCATGTGCAATAAATAACGATAAAGATAAAAAAGAATAGAAAGCGAAAGAACTGATATTTTTTCAATGATGTATTTGATGTAGGAGGGACGCAGTGATGCGTTTCTCCTATTTTGTTTTCGTAGTTCACATTAGGTTCACCCGATGTTCCTACACAATTTCGTGTAGAAATACGGGCACTCAACAGGTTATCTACGGGTAAATATCGTAGGAAAGCTTTTGTGGTTTCGTTTCATTTCAGTAGGCTAATCTTGGAGAGAATGAGCGGATTTTGTTGAAATATTACATTTTTCTCCGAAAACACGATAATTTGTGGTGTACTATTTTGTTTTGTGTGTAATATTTTGTAACTTTGCGTAGCAAATGCGATAATAGCTCAGTTGGTAGAGCATTGGCTTCCCAAGCCGAGGGTCGCGGGTTCGAGTCCCGTTTATCGCTCTAGTTAACCTTTCTTGATTAAGGATGTTTCGTAAGAGCATTCCAGAAATCATCAAAACGACTTTTAAGGAACATACAAAGCCAGAACGGATGGTTGAGACTATCAGGCATCAAGGAAAAATAGAAGGCATAGCCGACGGTATTGTTAAGGTAAGAATCTTGCAGTCGTCGGCTTGTAGTGGTTGTAGCGCAGCCAAGTTATGCCAATCGAGCGAGACGAAGGAGAAATTCGTGGATGTGCGTGTGGCCGACGTCTCATCGTATCAGGTGGGTGACAGCGTAGTACTTCGAGGTTCGCTCACCCAGGGACTCAAGGCTACGTGGTGGGCTTACGCCCTGCCTCTGCTACTGGTAATCGCCTCGGTGGTTGTGGCCTTCAACCTTACGCAGAGTGATGGTATAGCAGCAGCGGTGGCTCTACTGGTACTGGTGGTTTACTATGGTGGCATGTATGCCATGCGTGCTAAGTTCGAGAAGCGTTTCTCTTTTACCATTGAATGAAAACGCGTTATCGCGCTTCGCGCTAGTGAAAAGTGAATAATACTTAATACTAAAATACTTAGTGAAAAGTGAATATTTGATACTAAAATACTTAGTGAATAGAGAAAAGTGATTAATGCTTAATACTAAAATACTCAGCGAAAAATGGTTGGTGAATATTCACCACTCTTATCCCCCCTCGGGGGTTAGGGGGCTACCTCGGGTATTAAGTGTTACCTCGGACGTTAAGTGCTACCTCAGGTGTTAAGGGTTACTTCGAGTGCCGGGTCTATATATTGAATAAAAATAATAACTTAATAAAATTAAAACAACATGAATGTAATTCTGATTGCAGTAATCGTTCTGGGCGGCATCGGCTTGATATCAGCACTGATATTGTACGTTGCCTCGAAGAAGTTTGCTGTTCATGAAGATCCACGCATTGCACAGGTATCTGAGGTGCTGCCTCAGGCAAACTGTGGTGGTTGTGGCTATCCTGGCTGTAGCGGTTTTGCTTCAGCTTGTGTGAAGGCAGCCGATGGTGGTTCTTTGGGCGATTTGAATTGTGCTCCTGGAGGCAAGTCCGTGATGGAGAAAGTGGCTGGCATTCTTGGCCTTCAGGCAGGAGAGGCTGCTCCCAAGGTGGCTGTGGTTCGTTGTAACGGTACCTGCGAGGCTCGTCCCCGCGTGGTGGAGTTCAACGGTGCATCGAGCTGTAAGATTCAGCAGATGACCGGTATGGGCGAGACCATGTGTGGTTATGGCTGTCTGGGTGGTGGCGATTGCGTGAGCGCCTGTCTCTTTGGCGCTATCATCGTCAATCCTCAGACCGGTCTGGCTGAGGTGGACGAGAGCAAGTGTACTGCTTGTGGCGCCTGCGCTAAGGCTTGTCCCCGTGGCATTATCGAGATTCGTCCTGCTGGTCCTAAGGGCCGTCGCATGGTGGTTCTCTGCAACAACAAGGACAAGGGCGCTGTAGCCAACAAGGCTTGTAAGTCTGCTTGTATCGGTTGTGGCAAGTGCGTGAAGACTTGTGACAAGTTCGAGGCTATCACTCTGGAGAACAACCTGGCATGGATTGATCCAGAGAAGTGTAAGATGTGTCGTAAGTGTGAAGAGGCTTGTCCCAAGGGTGCCATTCGTGGCTTCAACTTCCCTCCCCGCAAGCCAAAGGCAGAGACTGCCGACAACGCACAGCAGGCTGCACCTGCAGCTCCTAAGGCTGAGGCACCTGCCACAGAAGTTAAACAAGATTAAAGAACAGTAAGCAGATATGAAGACTTTTAGATTAGGCGGTGTACATCCCGCAGAGAACAAACTGTCTGCTGGCAGCCCTATTCGTGAGGCCGCTCTGCCTAAGCAGGCTGTTTTCAGTATGTTCCAGCACATCGGTGCTCCTGCCAAGCCTGTGGTTCAGAAGGGCGACGTGGTCAAGGTGGGCACACTACTGGGTGAGGCTGGAGGTTTTGTGAGTGCTCCCATATACAGTTCCGTAAGCGGTAAGGTGGCCAAGGTGGATGCAGCCCTCGATGCCAGCGGCACTCGTCGTCTGGCAGTCTATGTGGACGTTGAGGGTGACGAGTGGGAAGAGTCTATCGACCGCTCTACCGAACTTGTTAAGCTTAGCGAGCGTCCCGAACTGGATGCCAAGACCATCGTGGAGAAAATCAAGAACGCAGGTATCGTCGGCATGGGTGGTGCTACCTTCCCTTGCCATGTGAAGTTGTGTCCCCCTCCCGGATGCAAGGCAGAGTGTGTTATCATCAATGCTGTCGAGTGTGAGCCTTATCTTACTGCAGACCATCGTCTTATGCTTGAGCACGCCGACGAGATTCTGGAAGGTGTGGAGCTGATTATGAAGGCGGTTGACGTGACTCGTGGCTATGTAGGCATTGAGAACAACAAGCCCGATGCCATTGCCCTGATGCAGGAGAAGGCTCAGAGCCATCCCAATATTGAGATTGTACCCTTGAAGGTGAAATATCCCCAGGGTGGTGAGAAGCAGCTCATCGATGCCGTCATCGGTCGTCAGGTTCCTGCTCCTCCAGCTATCCCCATCAACGTGGGTGCTGTGGTGCAGAATGTGGGTACGGCTTTTGCCATCTATCAGGCTGTCATGAAGAACAAGCCCCTTATCGACCGTGTTATTACCGTCACCGGTAAGAGTGTGAAGAATCCTTCGAACCTGATGGCCCGTCTGGGTACTCCCTTCCAGCAGCTTATTGAAGAGTGTGGTGGTCTGCCCGAGGATACAGGCAAGATTATTGGCGGTGGTCCTATGATGGGTAAGGCTCTTATGTCGCTTGAGGTGCCCATGACCAAGGGTTCGAGCGGTTTGCTCATCATGAACGAGAAGGAAGCTCGTCGTAGCGAACCCGATCCTTGCATCCGTTGTGCCAAGTGTGTAGGCGCTTGTCCTATGGGCTTGGAGCCTTATTTCCTCGCTCAGGTCAGCGGTCAGCATGATTGGGAGACAGCCGAGGGCAATGATATCGTAAGTTGCATTGAGTGCGGTAGCTGTCAGTTCACCTGCCCCAGCCATCGTCCCTTGCTCGACAACATTCGCTTGGGTAAATCAACCGTAATGGGTATTATCCGTAGTCGCGCTGCTGCGGCTCAGAAGAAGTAATACAATATTTACATTTTACACGATAAGAAAATGAGTAAATTAATCATATCACTTTCACCACACGTTCATGGCGGAGATTCTGTCCAAAAGAACATGTATGGTGTTTGCCTTGCCTTGGTTCCCGCCTTGTTGGCCAGTCTTTGGTTCTTTGGTTTGGGAGCTGCTATCGTATTGGCCACCTCGGTGTTGGCTTGCGTTCTCTTTGAGTGGGCAATAGCAAAATTTCTATTAAAGACAAAACGATGCACCATTTGTGATGGTTCCGCTGTTCTGACCGGCTTGTTGCTCGGTTTCAACTTGCCCAGCAACCTTCCCATCTGGATCATCATCATCGGTGCATTGGTGGCTATCGGTATTGGTAAGATGACCTTTGGCGGTTTGGGTTGCAATCCTTTCAATCCTGCGCTTGTTGGTCGTGTCTTCCTGCTGATATCATTCCCTGTACAGATGACCTCATGGCCTGTACCTGGTCAGCTTACCCAGCTTGGTGTTGATGTGGCTACCGGTGCTACGCCTCTTGGTCTTATCTCTGAGGGTAAGATTAAAACGCTCGACCAGTTACCTCAAACGTCTGATCTTTTGTTTGGTAACGTTGGAGGTTCTTTGGGCGAGATTAGTGCTATCTGCTTGCTTCTTGGTCTTGCATTCATGATTTGGCGAAAGATTATCACATGGCATATTCCCGTTAGCATTCTTGGTACTGTTGCAGTATTCTCTGGTATTTTATATCTTGTAAGTCCTGCGTCTATTGAAACTGCTAATGGCGAGCCTCATCTCGTTGGTTTTGTGAATCCTATGTTGCAGTTATTGTCAGGTGGTCTTATCCTTGGTGCTTGCTATATGGCAACTGATTATGTGACTAGTCCTATGACAAGCAAAGGACAGCTTATCTATGGCGTCAGCATTGGTATCCTTACCGTTGTGATTCGTAACTGGGGTGCTTATCCCGAGGGTATGTCGTCCGCTATTCTCATTATGAATGCGTTTACTCCTCTTATTAATACTTATTGCAAACCCAAGCGCTTTGGCGAAGTGGTTAGAAAGGAGGCTGCAAAATGAAAAAGTTGAAGTCAACATGGTATAATATGGCGATTGTGCTGACGCTGATTGCCGTCATCGCAGGTGGTTTGCTGGCATACGTCAACAGCATTACCGAAGGTCCTATCGCTGAGATCAATCAGAAGAATGAGAATCAGGCTAAGAAGGATGTGCTTTGTACCGATGAGATTGAGATTCTTAATGAGACGACCATCAACCTTGACGGTAAGGACTTTATCGTGTACAATGCTGGCGAGAAGGGTTGCGCGGTGAAGGCAGTTGACCCCATCAATGCAAGCTTTGGTGGTGACCTTACCATCATGGTGGGCTTTGATCCCGATGGCAAAGTACTCGGTTATAGCATTCTTAACACCAACGAGACCCCCGGTCTGGGTGCCAAGGCTGCCGACTGGTTCCAGAAGGATGGCAAGGGTAGCATCATCGGCATGAATCCCGGCTTAAAGGAACTTGCCGTCAGCAAGGATGGTGGTGATGTGGATGCTATCACAGCAAGTACCATTACTTCACGCTCGTTCCTGCGTGCTGTGAATGCGGCTTACGATGCTTATCGTCAGTCGTTGGGTCGTGGTCCTATGCCCGCTCCCGACACACAGACAGGTGCTACCCAACAGGCATGTGCCAATGAGGTAGTGGAACTTGTGGAAGAGGTTGTAGATTCAGTTGAACTTAACTAATATGGAGGAAACAATATGAACTACTTGAAAGTATTATTAAATGGTATCGTCAAGGAGAATCCTACCTTCGTACTCCTCCTTGGTATGTGTCCCACTCTGGGTACAACGAGCAGCGCGTTGAATGGTATGTCAATGGGTTTGGCTACTATGGCTGTGCTTATCTGCTCTAACTTTGTAATCTCACTCGTCAAGAATGTCATTCCCGACATGGTGCGTATTCCTTCTTTCATCGTGGTAATCGCATCGTTGGTGACTGTACTGCAGATGCTTATCAAGGCTTATGCACCCGACATCGATAAGAGTCTCGGACTCTTCATTCCCCTCATCGTGGTAAACTGTATCATTTTGGGTCGTGCCGAGGCATTTGCTGCCAAGAACAATCCCGTGGCCAGCATCTTTGATGGTATTGGTATGGGTCTTGGTTTCTCCATTGCCCTCACTCTTCTGGGTGCAGTTCGTGAGATATTGGGTACCGGTCATGTGTTTGGCGTTGAACTCTTCAGCGACAGCTATGGTGCTCTGATTTTTGTACTCGCTCCTGGTGCATTCATTGCCCTGGGTTATCTTATTGCGATTATCAACAAGATTAAAAACTGATTTAATTTCGCAACATTATGGGTTACATATTAATATTTATCACTGCCATCTTCGTTAATAACGTTGTCTTGTCTCAATTCTTGGGTATCTGTCCCTTCTTGGGCGTAAGCAAGAAAGTTGAGACTGCTTCGGGTATGGCGGCTGCGGTGGCTTTCGTGTTGACGATTGCAACTATTGTGACTTACCTCATTCAGATTTATCTGCTTGAGCCCTTCCATTTGGCATATTTGCAAACCATTGCTTTCATCCTGGTGATTGCTGCCCTGGTGCAGATGGTTGAGATTGTGTTGAAAAAAGTAAGCCCCAGCCTTTACCAGGCGCTGGGTGTATTCCTTCCCCTCATCACCACCAACTGCTGTATTCTCGGTGTTGCCATTCAGGTGGCAAGTGGTACTTATGCAGCTCCCGGACTTGAACATAATTTACTTACAGGTATTGTGTATGCTGTGAGCACAGCATTGGGTTTCGGCTTGGCACTTATCGTATTTGCTGGCATCCGCGAACAATTGGCTCGTGTGGCTGTTCCCAAGGGTGTTCAGGGTATGAGTATTGCATTGATCACCGCAGGTTTGTTGGCTATGGCCTTCATGGGCTTTAGTGGTGTTAATAATGGTTTGCAGAAGCTTTTTGGCATCTAACTTACCTGATATATGCCGTAAATTGCTTGCTGGTAATTGAAAATTGGACATTTGAGGATAGTAGAACCACACATGTAATTAAGGTGGGTTTTCGTAATTTTACGAAATTTTTATAATCGATATAAAATGTCTATTTTGCCTTAGATTTACGCATATTTTAGTCAAAAAATGACTTACTTATCGTCATTTTCAATAAAAAATGGAGGGTTTTTGGAAAAAACTCTCCATTTTTCTTGCACAATATATAAAAAAGGTTTAACTTTGCACAGAGCAATTAAGAAATATCGTCATGAAAGAAACTATCTTGGTAACTGGAGGCACTGGTTTTATCGGTTCTCATACAACAGTCGAATTACAAAATGCTGGATATGATGTTGTCATTGTTGACAATCTTTCAAATTCAAGTGCAGATGTATTGGATGGTATCGAGAAGATCACAGGTAAGCGTCCTGCATTCGAACAAGTAGATCTTCGTGATTATGATGCTACAGAATCAGTATTCAAGAAACATCCCTCAATAAAAGGTATCATTCATTTCGCTGCCAGTAAGGCTGTAGGTGAGAGTGTAGAGAAGCCTTTGCTATATTATCGTAATAATATTGTAAGTTTGGTGAATCTGCTTGAGTTGATTCCTAAGTACGATGTTAAGGGTATTATCTTCTCTTCAAGTTGTACCGTATATGGACAGCCAAGTGCTGAGAACTTGCCTGTAACTGAGGATGCTCCTATCCAGAAGGCAATGTCGCCTTATGGTAACACTAAGCAGGTAAATGAGGAGATTATCCAGGATTACATTCATTCTGGTGCTAACATCAAGAGTGTTATTCTTCGATATTTCAATCCTATTGGTGCACATCCCACCGCTTACATTGGTGAATTACCTAACGGTGTGCCCATGAATTTGATTCCTTTTGTTACCCAAACTGCTATTGGTATCCGCAAGGAACTTAAGATCTTCGGTAACGATTACAATACACCCGACGGAACATGTATCCGTGACTATATCTATGTAGTGGATTTGGCCATTGCTCATGTGAAGGCTATGGAACGTGTATTGGAAAAGGAAACTGACCCTGTTGAGATTTTCAACATTGGTACCGGTACAGGTCTTTCTACCCTTGAAGTTATTCAGGGCTTCGAAAAGGCAACTGGTGTGAAGTTGCCTTGGAGCTATGCTCCCCGTCGCGAAGGCGATATCGAGAAGGTCTGGGGTAATGTTGACAAAGCTAACAAGGTTCTTGGCTGGAAAGCCGATACTCCATTGGAGGAAGTACTTGCTTCTGCATGGAAGTGGCAATGTGCTCTCCGCGAGAGGGGTATAATGTAAAATGAATAAGTTTTTGTTATCCTGATATTTGTTAGCTTGGTGGGCGCCAAAGGTCCGGTGTGAATCGTACCCTCGCTGCTTCTAAAGCAACACTAAGTTAATCGTGTTTTATTTTGTGTTTGTGTAAGTTGTCCTTCGACGCGAGTTGAGGGACAATTTTTTTGTACATATTTAAAATTAGGGAGCGATATACGATTAGGTGCAGAATGCTTTTTTTGAACGCTAATACGCACTTTTGGTGACGGCCTAAAGTCGACGCAATGTTTAGAATTGTGTAAGGGTAGAAAAAGAGAAAAACCTTTGCGTCTTTGCGTTCGATTATCAGTTCGTGCTAAATAGTATATTTTTGCCTAATATTAAATATGTTTTAATGTTAGTATCATGTATCATAATATTGATAATTATGAACGATTACTCATGATTTATTATTCCTAATTTCTAATTCAAATTTCATAATTGTTAATTCATTATGCTCAATTATAAAAAAAAGAAGTAGGTTTTGCCTACTTCTCTTTATTCTTATTTTTCCTGTTTTTCATCAGTAGCTTGATTGCATCACCAATCTTTACTCCCCATTTCACACCTTGAATGATTTGTGAACCACGGTTGATGAGTAGGTTTACCATACCCCACTTGGTAGTGATGGGCTGGGGTTGAGTAAGCGACTGGTAAGCTTCTTTCATCCTCCTTTTGGATTTATCAAGCTGTTTCTTGGTGTGTTGACGCTTATATTCCAACCATTCCAGCTCGTCCATAGGTCGGAAACGACGAGTCTTTTCATTCAATCGACGGTTGATGAGCTCGTCGATGCGCTGTTGTTCAGTCTTCATCTTCGTCATCTTCTTTTTCGTCTTGGATAAAAATGTCCGTCATCATTCGGGCTAATGGAAGGATGACCCAACGTCTTCTGTTGCAATAAAACACAATTAACAGGAGTAGAAGGAATAAGGCATACAAAGCATAGCATAATGCCATGTTGTTGATGATTGCCCCCAACCAATGCACCAAAGCCATTCCTGCAAATACAAAGATGACCAATGCAAGCAAAGCAATGACTGCAACAATAGCAATCTTACTGATTAATTTTGTGAGTTGCTCAGCAGCTGAATACCGTAAGTATTGCTTTTGCAAGCCATAATACTTCTTGGCTTCATTGAAAAGTCCAGCAAAGCTTGCCTGAGAATCTTTTTCGTTTTGCATTTTCTTGAGATGGTTTGGTTTCACATAGCCGTTGTTTCTGTCCGGTTGTTCCAGCTTTTCCGGAAGATCCGGCATATCCGGTTGTTCCAGAAGATCCGGAATTTCAAGTTACTCCGGTATTTCCGGAAACCCACAGATTCCTAAATCACCGGTACCTTCATTTAATCTTGAAGCTCCGCTATTCCAGTTCTTTGGGAAAAAACTCCAGCCAAAGTAGAGTGGGGCGTTTGTCCCAAGCTGTTATTCTTCTTCTGTCTTAATTTCTTCTGCGATCTCATCTACGAGAGTATCCATCTCTTTGTGATTGAGGCGAATACCACGCTTTCTGAGCGACTCCATAATCTTCTTACGCAAATCAGAACCCTTTTGAGGAGCAAAAAGCAAACCTGCTGCAGCACCAACAATTGCTCCACCAACAAATGCTGCGATAACATTAAAATTCTTCATGATAACACTCGTTTTTTTATTGTTTATTCACAAAGTTAGTCGTTTTTTCTTAATATACAAAGAAGTTTCGTGTTTTTAACTTTTTTTTAATGCAATACACTTTTATGATTCGTGAAAAATGAGTATCTTTGCACAAAATAAACTAACAACTAAAAACTTGGATTATGAAGAAGATTTTCTTTATGGCTATTGCTTTGACAGCTGCTTTTACCTTCACATCATGTAGAAGTAGTGAAAGCGCTTATAAGAAGGCATACGAGAAGGCACAAGCCGCTCAGAACACTAACCAGCAGTACACACAGAATAATGCTCAATACAATTATAGTGCACAGCAGACCACTCCTGTGGAAGTGACTCCTGTGACTCCTACCACCACATATACCACTCCTACCACTACGGTAAATACTACTCCCACTACCACACCTGTTCAGAGTCAGACCAAGACTGACTATTCAAATGTAACTGTTCGTACTGAGAAGGTGACTGTAGTAAGCGGTAGCAACCTGAAGGATTACAGCGTGGTTGTTGGTAGCTTTAGCGTTAAGGCTAATGCTGACGCATTGAAGACCAAGTTGGGCAATGCTGGTTTCGCTTCACGTGTCATCAAGGCTCAGGTTAATGGTTCTGACTGGTATCGTGTAGTGGCTGCAAGCTATGACACTAAGGACGAGGCAGCTGCATTCCGTGCTTCACAGCAGAGCACTTATCCCGATGCATGGTTGCTCTATGCAAAATAAATAAATCGTTAAGTCATTATATTTGGAGTTAGCGCCAGCGTGCTAACTCCTTTTTATTACCAAACGTGTCAAGATTACTATCTATTGATTATGGCGCTAAGCGTACAGGTTTGGCTGTTACCGATCCTGCGCAGATTGTGCCTGGCGGACTTTGTACGGTTTTGACGAAAGACCTCTTGAAGTATCTGCTAGATTATGTGAAACGTGAACCCGTGGAACGCTTCATCGTGGGATTGCCCAAACAGACAAATGGACAAGATAGCGAGAATCTTAATCGGGTAAAAAGTTTTGTTGCTCAATTACAAAAGGCTTTGCCTGACATTCCTGTTACCTGGTACGATGAGCGTTATACGAGTGTGCTGGCTCATCAAACTATGCTTGATGCAGGATTGGGAAAGAAGGCTCGTCAAAACAAAGCGCTTGTAGATGAGATTAGCGCTACCATTATTCTAAGGGATTATATGGATAGTATAAAGTTTAAGTTTTAAATGTTTTATATTTAATCTTTTACATTTACATATTTTAATTATAAATTTAGATATTCTTTAATTGAAAATACAGATTAAGTTTTCCTTACTTATGTATTTTCTTCATAAAAAAATACACTATAAATGATTTTACCTATTTATACTTTCGGTCAGCCAGTTCTTCGTAAGATGGCAGAGGATATCACAAAGGATTATCCTGAGTTGGATAAACTTATTCAGGACATGTATGACACGCTCGACAAGAGTGAGGGCATTGGTTTGGCAGCTCCTCAGATTGGTCTTGCCATCCGTCTTGTAGTGATTAACCTTGACCTTATTAGCGAAGACTTTCCCGAGTACAAGGGATTCATCCATACCTTTATCAATCCCCATATCGTGGAGTATGATGACACAGAAAAAGACAGTTCGGAGGAAGGTTGCCTCTCCCTGCCTGGCATTCATGAGAAGGTGATTCGTCCTACGCGCATCCATGTGCAGTATCTCGATGAGGAATTTAATGCACATGACGAGTGGGTAGATGGTTATCTGGCTCGTGTGATGCAGCATGAGTTTGACCATCTTGATGGCAAGGTGTTTACTGATCATCTCACCGGCTTACGTAAATCGCTTGTCAAAGGCAAGCTTAATCAGTTGCTGAAGGGTAATTTCAGTTGTGCCTATAAGGTGAAGGTAAAGCGATAGTCGTTCACATAACCTTTTGCATTGAGTATCATGAAACAAATGCTGAATCGTACATTCTGCGTCCTTGTCTTGATGGTAACCTTGTGTGTACCTGCCAAGGCTCAGTTTAATGCCGAGAGGGTATTGCTGATGGGACGTAATGCCTTGTACTATGAGGATTATGTACTCAGCATTCAGCGTTTCAATATGGTCATCAGTGCTAAGCCTAATATGGCAGAAGCCTATTTCTATCGTGCCTTGGCTAAATTCTACCTTGAGGACTATGCAGGTGCAGAAGGAGATTGCTCTTCTGCCATAAGTCGAAATCCTTATGCGGATAACTACTACGTTCTTAGAGGACTTTGCCGCATACACTTAAATCGTTTTGACTTGGCCCAGGCAGACTATGCCAAGGCTATAGAACAAAACCCCATGGAGAGTGGCTATTGGCACAACATGGTACTCTGTCAGATAGAGCAGGATGCCTATACGCAAGCCGACTCATGTCTGGAGATTATGATTCGTAAATGGCCAAAGAATAGTAGTCACTACACGATGCGTGCCCAGGTCAAGATGGCAGAGAAGGACTCCTTACAAGCCGAGCAATGGATAGACAAGGCCCTTGATATTAATAATTTCGATGGCAATGCACTTAGCCTCAAGGCTATGTTTCTTTTGCGTCGTAATGACTATGCAGAGGGAGAGGCTATGCTCGACAAAGCTATAGTTCAGTTGCCTCGTAACGCAGATCTCTATATTAACCGTGCCTTGGCACGTTATAATCAAGAGAACCTGAGAGGTGCCATGAACGACTATGATGCCGCCCTAGAACTGAATGAGAATAGTTTCCTTGGGCATTTCAACCGTGGACTTCTACGTGCTCAGGTAGGTGATGACAATCGTGCCATTGAGGATTTTGATTTTGTCATCAAGCGCGATTCAGATAACTATATCGCTATCTATAACCGTGCCCTCCTTTTGAACAATGTGGGTGACTATAAAGGTGCCTTGCGTGACCTCAGCACCTTGTTGAAGGAGTATCCCGAGTTCTGGGATGGTTATTCCATGCGTGCCCAGATACGACGTAGGATAGGAGACACCTATGGTGCAGAGCGTGATGAGTTTAAGGTGATGAAGGCCCGTATTGAAGGCACTTCACACAAGAAAAAGACTACCAAGAAGACCCGAAAGGTTGATGATAAGAATCTGGATGACTACAACAAACTTGTGGAAGATGATTCTCAAGAAGTTGTGCAGGAATACGCCTCTGCCTATCGTGGAAGGGTGCAAGACCAGTCCTCTTCGCTTACCCCCATGCCGTTGTTTGTCTTCTGTTATTTTGTACGTCCTCTTGGCATCAACCATTATGTTGCGTATATGCAAGAGGTGGAGAATCTTAATAACTCACATGCATTCTTTGCCCCCTTGCATGTTACGAACCACGAAGAGACCGTAGTAGAGTCCTCGCTTTCCCATCTTTTCGATGACATCAATTCTTTGGAGGGAAAGGTCAGCCTGGAGTCTTTCCTGCTTCTGCGTAGAGCCGTGGACTACTATCACGTTCGTGATTTTGAGAGTGGTATTGCCGATGTGGATGCCTTCCTGGCTACTCATCCCCAACACCAGCTGGCGCTGTTCCTTCGTGCCCAGTTGCGTTATTCTCTTCTGATGGCCAATAATGAGGGATTGTCTTCGGTACTCAATCCACGACAGATACCTTCCAAGGATGAACGTATGTCCTTCCGTCAGGTCTTGGATGACTATACTTCTATTATTAAGAATGACGCTCAACAGCAATATGCAATGTTTAACAAGGGCAATGTACACTTGCTCCTTCATGACTTCGATCTTGCCGTAGAGTGCTACACGCAGGTTCTTGCTATTGATGTAGCCTTGCCCGATGCGTTCTATAACCGTGGTTTGGCTTACATCATGATGGGTGAGGTTCAAAAAGGCTTGGCCGACCTCTCACAGGCTGGTGAACTAGGTCTGTATTCGGCATACAGCCTTATCAAACAGTATTCTAAGAAGTAAGTACCACCATGGCCCACTCCTCATTATGTCGTTCGTGCGAGAGAGTGAAACCATATTGCTGTGCTTCCTCCAGGATATAGTGGATGTCATCGTTATAGAATCCACTCATAATCATCTTGCTTCCTTTATTCTTTAATGCAGAAGCGAAAGTCTTTATGTCACCCAGCAGAATATTACGGTTGATGTTGGCAATCAATAGGTCATAGTCCCTTTCACCCTGCAGCACCGTAGCGTCGCCCAGTCTTACCTGTAGCTTGTCGTCCACGTTTTCAAAGTTCAGTTTGGCATTGTCCAAGGTGTTCTGCACGCTCCATTCGTCTATGTCGTATGCCAGCACATTATCGGCACCCTGCAATAGGCAGAGGAAGCCCAGAATGCCTGTGCCGCATCCCGCATCTATCACGTTCAATCCATCAAGGGGTGTTTCGAGTAGCTCGGTCAGAATCATCCGTGTAGTTTGATGCGAGCCCGTGCCGAAAGCCTGACGTGGATGAATCAGGATTCGGGTAGGGTAGTTCTCTACCACGTGATGTGTGTCGCACACCACCAGCCTTTCGTCTATGCGAATAGGCTCAAAACCTTCTGCCTCCCATGTCTCGTTCCAGTCCTTGTCCTCTGGTTCAAGTACTGAGTATGTGATCTGTATGCCGGGTATAGGGAATGTTTCCAGGATACCCTTCAGATTGTCTTCATCATAAAACGTCTGTTGCACATAGGCCTTGAGCGTTTCATCCTCACCGGGCATGAAGGTTTCGAAACCTATCTCTGCCAGGAGGGCTGAAAGTATGTCTGAGATATCCTCTGAGTAAGGTGTAAACTTGAAAGTTAGCTCGAAATATTTCATTTGTTTAGCATTTTGAATGTGCAAATTTACATAAAAAAATATTAAAAGGGGGAATTCCCTACCTAAAATGAGGAAAATCCTATGGTAGTATCGCATAATTTATGTACATTTGCAACAGATAAACATAAACTGAGTACATTATGAAGACGAACATTTTACTCACCGCATTACTGGTAGCGCTTCCATTCCAAGCTATGGCGCAAGACGATGACGTGTACTTCGTTCCTAGCAAGAAGTCAAAGACTACCAAAACTGTAAAGCAAGATAACAATTCTGGCAACGTTGAAATTCGCTTGCGCCCCAATTTTGTTGAAAGCGAGATGGACAATGCCGAGGCACCCGACTACCATGTAGGTAAGTTGCGTGATGAAGACGAGTACAACCGTCGTGGCCATGGTCACACCTATGGCATTGTGACAGAAGGTAACGACACCCTGTACATTGACGAAGAGGATCTGAATACACAGGATGTGAAGCAGTCGCGCTTCTTTGAGGACGAGGACGACTATGGCTACAGCCAACGTTTGGTGCGCTTCCATGGTGGCATCCGCAGTCCTTACTACTGGGATTTGTACTACAACTGGGCATACGACCCCTGGTACTATGATCCCTGGTACTACGATCCCTGGTATTATGGTAACTACTACAGCTGGCACTATCCTTACTACTATAGCTCATGGTATCACTATGGTTATCACGGTTGGTATGATCCTTGGTATCATAGCTATTATGGCGGCTATTATGGTGGTTATTGGGGTGGTCATTACAGCAGTACCTATGCTCATCGCAAGGGTGGTGGCATCTACGGTTCACGTTATGGTGGCATGCGTGCCGGTTCCAGCATCTCTGCTTCACGTGTAGGTCGCACTGGCAACGGTATCTCTCTGGGTCGCAGTACTCGTATGGGTAGTTCTACCACTCGCAGCTCACGTTTCGAGAATGTCAATACTGCTACCTCAAACGCACGCAGTTCGCGCAACACCACTACCTCACGTAGTGTCAGCAATACACGTAGCACCCGCGTTTCCGATAGCAATACCACGCGCAGCACCAATACCTATACTCCCCAGCGCTCTAACGACAGTTACACTCCCGCACGTAGCAGCAGCTCATCAAGCAGTTCGTTCGGTGGAGGTAGCAGTTCACGAGGCGGCGGCGGTGGCGGCGGCTTTGGTGGAGGTTCACGCGGTGGTGGTGGCGGCGGTGGCCGTGCCGGAAGATAATAGAACATTATATTGCCTAATAAAATAAAACAATGAAAAAGATTATTTTTACCTCGATGATGCTTGGCATTGCCACATTTGCCCAGGCACAGGATACATACTTCAACGATCAGCTGACAAACAACGCCGGTGATGTATATGGAAGCGCTCGATTTGTGGGAATGGGTGGTGCCATGGGTGCACTTGGAGCCGACATCTCGACTATCAGCTGGAACCCCGCAGGTCTGGGACTTATGCGCAAGAATGATGTCTCGTTCACCTTGGGTGCTATTTGGGACAAGGAAGGAGTTGCAGGTCTCCCCAAGGCTCATGCCACACTCGACCAATTGGGTGGTGTAATGTCCTTGAACCTTCACGACGATGATCTGCCCTACGTCAACTTTGCTTTCAACTACAACAAGAAGAAGAACTTCAACAATGCCTTTGCCCTGCACCATGACAACCTGGGTGGTCTTTCTCAGATGACCGGTTTGGCAGATTTGGCAGTGAATGGTTATGATACTGACAATAACCTCGCTGGTTTGGCTGTAGATAATAATTTCCTCGACAAGGATGCCAATGGCAATTACTACAATCGTTTTGCAGGAAATCGTTATGCCTATACTCAGAAGACATGGGGGTCACTCAATTCGTTCGATTTCAACGTCTCTACCAACATCAGGGATCGCTTTTACCTTGGTTTCACCTTAGGGGTTGAAAACATGAACTATAATGGGCAGACCGACTATTATGAAAGTAGCAAGGCTGTAGATAATGGTGCTTCGGGCGACTATTCCGTATATAACGACCAGCAGGTGGATGGCACCGGCATCAACTTCAAGTTTGGCGCTATCGTTCGTCCTTTCGAATACAATTCGCTGCGTATTGCTCTGGCCATCGAGACTCCCACATGGTCACAGTATAAGAGTTCTACCTATTGCACGCTCACCGACTGGGTTGACGAAAAATCGTACAGTCCCTATTACCCCGAGACCTACCTTGAGTATTCCGTACGTACTCCCTGGAAGATTCGTTTAGGTGTAGGTTCTACCATCGACCGTTTCTTAGCATGGGATGTGGATTATGAGTATGCCAACTACAGTGCTACCAAGATGGGTTATCCTGACTCAGGCATCGATGACTACCGTGGTTCATTGTTCAATAACACCTGGGACGTGGATATGAACATCCAGACAGAGAATAACCTCAAGGCTACTCACAACGTGCGTGCCGGTATTGAGATCAAGCCTGTAGATAATCTCTCTTTCCGCGTGGGTTACAACTATGCTACCTCTGCCTATAAGGAGAATCCAAGCTATGACCAGCTTAACCTCAACAGCTATTCCATGGATTATTCCACCAAGACCAGTTATATGACATTGGGTGCACTCAATTCAATCACCCTGGGTATGGGTTATCGTTGGAAGAAGGCTTATATCGACGTAGCCTACAAGTTGAACAACCAGCAGGCAGACTTCTATGCCTTCTATGAGCCCGTCAATACAACGATTGCTCATTGCCCCAACTTGCTCAAGCCTGTCAATGTCGATATTATCAAGCATCAGTTTACTGCCACTTTAGGTGTTCGCTTCTGATGATCGATAAGCATTATAATCCAGCCATTGCCTCTCGTTTGCGTATTCTTGTGGACGGGCGGCAATGGTCTTTTATTACCCAGTACCTGTCCAAGCTCAGCAATGCTCAGTTTCGCACGGCAGGTTACATGCTTGGTGAGGAATTCATGACGGAATTGCCCGATGCTGACTTCTGGGCATTGGCACAGCACCTTGTGGAGTACGATGCCAAGGCTTTTCTCATTACCGTTCTCAAGAGTTGGGTTCGCAGTCAGTCAGGACGTTCACTCACACCCGTCCCGTCCTTTTTCCCCATGTTGCAGGGTAGGGAGGAAGATCAGCGTAAGACGCTCATGGTACTTCTTCCCTCGCTCACCTCTCCCGAGTTAGTACAGACTCTCGTAGCCTCAATGGGCATCACACAACCGAGCGTGCGCATCAATGCCTACCTTCGAAGTCTTACGCCCACCACAGCCTTCCTTCTTACCAAGGCATTGCAAGAGGTGGAAGATGATCGTGCGCTATTGGTTCGTACCGTGTCCTTCCTTGTCAAGCTCAATATGGACATCGCCTTCAATCTGGCTTCCATGCTTTGTGCGCTTTTCAACCTTGAGGAAGTGAAAGGCACCTTCTCGCTCAGCGTACAGCCCTACGAACTTTCTTACCTCACTTCCGATTTCGAAGCCTTCAAGAAAGCCTTGTCTTTCTAAATAATAAATCACAATCAACTATGGAAACAATCAAAAAAGCATTAATGGATGCGAGTGATGTAATGGTCGCCAAGGCCAAGTCGATGAACATGAAAGGTGTGGCAGTTGCTACGGTTTTGAGCAAGCAGTCTCAGGCAGATTGGTTGAGCGAAATGAGGGTAGTAGAAACCACCAATAATATTGACGAGAGCGGTAAAGGCTGGAATCTTGTAGCCATTGCCTGGTCAAAGGCAGGCGAGGTAATGGTATCGGGTGCTGATAGTGGCAACCCTGAGAGAAAATGTATGGTTGGTGAGTTGAACTATACGGGTGGAGCCTACGATGAGTCTGAAAACTACAAGTATGCTTTTGCTTTCAGCGGTGGTATTTCCGAGGATGATTACATTGTGGCAAAGCATGGCATCAACCATCTCAAAAGTTTGCTCGGCGAAAAATAGCATTACTAATGCCTAATGATTTCGTTCAAGTCTGCTTCATATTGTGCTGTATTCTTGAACAATATAGCCTGCATGCCCACGTTGAGCGCTCCTTGTATGTTGATGGCCTTGTCGTCGGTGAAGAGACACTCCTCGGGACGTAGGTCGTACTTGTCGCATAAACGCTGGTAGATGGCTTTTTCGGGCTTGATGAGATGCTCTTCTGATGAGATGACGCAACCATCAAGCAAGTGCAGTATGTCGTACTTTGCTATGACTTTGTGCACCTCGCTGCACCAGTTGGTGAGTCCATAAAGCTTGAAACCTTGTTCCTTGAGCTTGCATAGTAATTCCTTCATGCCAGGAACTTCGCCAATCACATACTCCTGGTAATGATCGTAGAACAACTGTAGTTCGCGTTCCCATTGCGGATATTCCTTTTGGGTTTGACATATTAACTCGGCGAAAGGCACAAGTTCCTTGTCGCACTTGTCAATAAATTCTTGTCCACATACCAGCTTCTCAAACTCCGAGAGTCTGTCTTGATTGTCAAAAAAAGTTTTCAGTACCGCTACAAAGTCATAGTCGATGAGAACTTTTCCAAAATCGAATATCAGGTTTTTAATCATTGTAATATTTCTGTTTTGCAAGCTGCTTACTTGCCTGGTTATATGAATGTGAGGTCAGGGAGTCAAAACGGTTAAGCCAACCGCCCATGTGCCTCCAGGGTTCACTCTGTCTTCACTCGTTCTGCTTACGTCTGGCTTACGTCAAAACACGTAAGCCAGACGTAAGCCAATTGAGTGAAAGTAAGGTGCACTTAGGAACGTGGAAGGACGATGACGAACCACAAAATAAATAGTTAAGAATCCAAGTTTGATTTTTCCGTTTCGCATTTAGCTTGTTTGCTACGTCGGAGGCAGTTTCGACTTGTGACTCTTGTCTGTATTTAATCCGGCAAATGTGGACACAGCGAAACTCTTGGACTTTTATAATTATTTTTCTTAAAGAGCAACTTACCAAGTGCAAAGTTAGGAAAAAGTTCTCAATAATCGGCATATCTCAAGTGAAAACTGTGGTTGTCATGGGGCAATAGTTTTGAAATACGCGTGAATTTCTTCAATTTCATAGTTAAAAAATCGGCATTGAGCACATATTTTACGTTTTCATGCACATAAATTATTAAATATGAAATAAAGATTGTATTTTTGCAGTAAATTAGGTTACTATGGTCGATTATAAATCTATCTCAAGAGTGCTGCTGGTGAGTTTGGTGTGTACCATCTTTGCCAGCTATCCCAATCTGCTTTTTCTGAGTAGCGATTGGCAACATGTGAGTGAGGCTTGCCGAGGTAGTTATATCAACAGTACCTTGATACGCATCCTGCTCTTCTGGGGCTTCACGCTTGGCTTGCTGCTGTTCAACCAGCGTGTGCTGTTGTCGCAGAGTCTCAAGGGGCGCATCTTGCCCAACATAGTGCTTACCGTATGTGCTTTCGGCGCATACAAGGGCATTACGGCACTTATCTGCTCGGGGTTCGACTGCCGTCCTATCATCCTAACCTTCCAGTTTATCGTGATGGGCATGATGGGCGTCTTCCTGGGTTATACCGACCATCTGAACAGGGTGCGGCGTAAGGCATTTGCAGACAGGCAAAAGGCAGAAGAGGAGTTGCAGTTGCTAAGGATTGAGAGCTTGCAGAGTCGTTGCACGGCGCTGACAAACCAGATCAATCCGCACTTCTTTTTCAATTCGCTGAACGGCATTAGCAGTTTGGTGAGAAAAAAGGATGACAAGCTCACCATCTGCTACATCGACCACCTGAGCGACATCTTCCGTTACATCCTGCAAAGCGAGCATAAGGGACTTGTGACGCTTGAGGAGGAACTGGAGTTTGCCCGTTCGTTTGGCGAGGTAATGCAGGTGCGCTATGCTGGCAAACTGGATGTGTGCTTTGATGTGCCGAGTGAGTATATGCACCTACAGATACCTGTGCTTGCATTGCTGCCCCTGATTGAGAATGTGACTGTGCACAACATGATCGACAGTGACCACCACATGAAGGTGCTCATTAGTATGAACGAGCAAAACGAACTTGTAGTAAGGAACCCACTCTTCCCCAAGCACTACAAGCAAGAGACGCATGGCACCGGGTTGAAGAACCTGGAGAAGCGTTTTACCTTGCTTATGGATAAGCAGATAAGGGTGGAAAAGACAGCGGACGAGTTTGTGGTGACAATGCCATTGTGAAAAAAGACACAGCCCCCCAACCCCCGAGGGGGAGTAAGATTGGTGAAATCACTTCTAACGGTCGAGGGGAATAAAAACAATGTTAAAATAACAAACTTGTTATATAGTAGAGAATGAAAGTATTGATAATAGAGGACGAAACGGCTGCCAGCGAGAACCTCATCGCCATGCTTCAAGAGATAGACGGCGACATAGAGGTGCTGAAGGTGCTTGAGAGCGTTCAGCAAAGCGTAAGGTGGCTGAACAGCAATCCGGCTCCCGACCTGATATTCATGGACATCCATCTGAGCGATGGGTCGGCCTTTACTCTATTTCAAGAAATTGACGTGAAGACTCCCATCGTCTTTACCACCGCCTACGACCAGTATGCCCTCGATGCCTTTACGGTGAACAGCGTAGATTACCTGCTGAAGCCAATCAAGACCTCGGAACTGGAACGTGCACTCAACAAGTTCAAGCAATGGGGCAAGGCTGACGTCATGGCTTATCTGGAGCGAATGGTGAACATGATACCTGGCAAAAAACAGGAACAGGAGTATCAGTCGCGGCTTTTGGTACCTGTGCGCGACAAACTGGTGCCGGTGGAATTGGACAAGGTGGCATGTATATACAATACCGGTCGTAAAACGCAGATATACTTGCAAGACGGACAAGTGATGGTGTATAACAAGTCGCTCGACTCAATTGGTGCGACATTGAATCCCTCCAAGTTCTTCCGTGCCAACAAGCAGTATATCGTGGCGCGCAAATTTATAAAGGAAATAGTGATATGGTTTGATAGCCGACTGTTGGTGAACATGCCCATAGAACTGCCCGAACCTCTGTACGTAAGCAAAAACAGGGCATCGGAGTTCAAGATGTGGATGACGATGTGATACACCAAGGGCTTAAAAGATATAAAATAAGATTTTGTAAATGAATAAAATAACAATATGTGCATGCTCATCGCGCACGTTTATCCGCAAGGAAACTGTGGCTCGTCTGGCAGTATCTGCTCAAAAGGCAGGAGTGCAGGTGGAACTGGTTGACGACTTGTGCGAGATGTGTGAGGACAAAGTTGAAGCCGTGCACGAAGTGGCTCAGAGCGTGATATGTGCCTGTCATGAACGTGCCGTGAAGAGTTTGATGGCCTTTGTAGGCGAGGATAAAGTGGAGCACATTGACCTCAGGGGCGATGATGCCATGGTGCGTTCACAGCTGGACGAGCAGATGGTCAGCGCGTGGGATGAAGTGACCGAAGAGGAGATGACGGAGTGGCTGACTAAGTTGGACGCCATGCCCCGAAAACTGGGTGAGGATGCCTGGTATCCTACGATCGACAAGGACGTGTGCTGCGAGTGCGGCAAGTGCTTGGATTTCTGTCCTTTTGGCGTATATGAAATGGTGGAAGACCGTATTCGCGTGGTGCATCCTCACCACTGCAAGAATAATTGTCCGGCTTGTGCACGTACCTGTCCGACGAGTGCCATCATCTTCCCAAAGTACGACAAAAGTCCCATAAACGGAGGAGAGGCAAAGCAGGAGCAAGCTGTTCAGCTCGACACCAAGACGCTCTATAATGAGGCCTTGCGTCAGAAGCTGGCTTTACGAAAGCAGAAGATAGAGAAATAAGTATTGTGCCCCAGTAGGTAAAGATATCAGAATAGACAATGGCCCTGAAGGATTATACATCAATCATGAAAGTGGGATGGCGTGTGATGCGCCAAACTCCTGCCAGGTTGCTGTGGAAGTTTGCATGGAACTTTGGATGGCATAGCCTCAAGAACATGCACGCTTTCAAGAAGAGGCAGAAGCGTGGCGGTGCCTTCTTCCCAGCCTTCAATATGATATCGGTCACGGAGACGTGTAACCTGGCTTGCCGAGGATGCTGGGTGACAGCAGGAGGACGAAAGAGTCTGACGCTGGAACAGCTGGATGGCATTATCAACGAAAGCAAGCGACATGGCTCGTACTTCTTTGGCATTCTGGGAGGCGAACCCCTGATGTACAAGGGATTGATAGACCTCTTCGCAAAGCATAGCGATTGCTATTTCCAGCTCTTCACTAATGGTACCCTGCTGGATGACAACGTGGCTCAGCAACTGCGCAAGGCAGGCAATGTGACCCCGCTCATCAGTTTGGAAGGACTGGAGGAGGAGAGCGACAGACGACGTCAGCGTGACGAGGTGTATAAGCGCACCCTTCGAGGGGTAAAGGCTTGTCGTAAGGCAGGTTTGATATTTGGTGTGGCAGCCAGCATCTGTCAATCCAACTTCAACGATCTGGTGACACGTGAACACATTCTCCGCGTGGCCAAGGAGGGAGCCGCCTATCTGTGGTATTACATCTATCGTCCGGTAGGCGCAGATGCCAATCCAGAGAATGCGCTTACCCGCGAGCAGATACGGGAGTTGAGACAGTTCCTGGTGGAAGAACGACGGAACTCACCCGTTATACTCATCGACGTGTACTGGGACGACAAGGGCAAGGCCATGTGTCCGGGAGCCACGGGTATGAGTCACCACATATCCCCCTCAGGAGCGGTGGAGTTCTGTCCCGTGATACAGGTGGCAACAGACTTCCTGAACAAGGATGCAAGCAACCTGACGGCCTTATACGAACATTCCAAGTATCTGGCGGGTATGCGACAGCAGGTGGCATCAGCCACACGTGGTTGCATCCTAATGGAAGACCCACAGCTCATGGCCAGGATAATCAAGCAATATCCCGTTAGCGAGACCACCACAAGAGCCACGGCCATGCAGGAGTATGCCAAAATGACTCATGTGCCAGGGCACGACATGGGGGACGATGCTATACCGGAAAAGAGCGGACCTTATCGCTGGCTTAAAAAGAATTATTTCTTTGGATTTGGAGCGTATGGGTAGAAGTTAGCCCAACACAGCCCTCTAACCAGAGAACTGGCCTCTATCCTGAAGACAGCCCTCTAACCAAAGGACAGCCCCCCAAAAACCCGAGGAGGAATAAGAGTGGTGAAGGAAGACAAATGAATTGCTCCTTGAATGCATATAGCAAACGTATCTAAAAAAAATCAATGATAGAAAGAAGAATCAATACAGGACAGTCACACACAATGGTGAGTGAAAGCATGCAGGCAAAAAGCCCAGATGTACGGAAAATCGGGAAAAGATAAGTCGCTTTCAAAACTATAACTATGAATTTAATGTAAATTATGAATTGTGAAATGACTCAAATACCTCGTACGCTTGAAGAGCGTATGCTCCTGCGCAGAGCCCTGAAGGACTTTGTGCAGGCGAAGCATTTGTGTCCACCCATCTCGTTGAAGCAACTGGAGATGCTTGCTGCAGAGTTTGTGTCGCAGCAGGAGATGGGGTCACAGTTCTTCAACTGGTTGATGGTGGAGATAAACAACCAGTTGTGGCTCCGTACCGTGGCAGGCATTCCCTATGACCGACGTCTGCTGATGCTACCCAAATGCCTGAGCCGACACGGAGAGTGTCGTGCAGAATTTGATGAGTATGGTCTGCTGTGCCATCGATGTGGCAAGTGCTTCATCCCTTCCTTGCAGGACAAGGCAGAGGAGTTGGGTAGCCTGAGCATCGTGGCAGAAGGCTTTACTCAGGTCATTGAGCTGATAGAAAACCATGTGGTGGATGCCGTGATAGGCGTTAGCTGTCTTGACTCACTTGAGAAGGCATTCCCACTATTGGTTCGTCATGCTGTACCAGGACTGGCCATAGTGCTCAACGATTCAGGTTGCCGTGACACCCACGTAGATACAGACTATGTGGAAGAACTTCTTTCTATGATTGACGAGGTGAAACCTGTGTTGCTTGACCACGATGCCTTGCATCAACAGGTCAACCGATGGTTCAGTAGGGCAGAGCTGGAACAGCTGATGAAACCTGCCACCGACGCTACAGCCCAAGTCTGCCTGGAGTGGATGAGCGGTGAGGGTAAGCGTTGGCGTCCGTATCTGCTGGCAGCCGTATGGCAATCGATTACCGGCAAGAGCGAGATGACGGAAGACGTACATCGTGCTGCCGTGGCCGTGGAGTGCTTCCACAAGGCTTCACTCATCCATGATGACATTGAGGACCAAGACCTCACACGCTATGGACAGCCTACCGTGAATGCCATCTATGGAGACGCCTTTGCCATCAATGCCGGAGATGCGTTGCTGGGCGAGGGTTATCGCATTCTGGCAGACAGCAACAATGCCGAGTTGCTCCGCCTTATTGCCGATGCCCATCTGCGATTGTGCAAGGGACAGGGCATGGAGCTGCTCTGGTGCCAGCATCGCACACCCATCACGCTGAATGAGGTGCTCGACATCTTCCGACACAAGACGGTTCCTGCCTTCGAGGTGTCGCTGATGCTGGGATTGGCATGTACGGGTAACTATGTGTACCTTCGTCCTATGTTGCGAGCCTATTCCGAGGCGTTAGGCATTGCCTATCAGCTGAAGGACGACTTGGAGGATTTTGAGGCCGACAATGAACTGGCTCATCGTCCGTCGGCTGCTCTGGCATTGTACAATGAGCATCCCGACTGGGATAAGGCGAAAGTTCAGGAAGAGCTGAAACACCTCATTGGTCAGTACCATCAGATGGCATTAGATTCGCTTGCCGAGATGGATCAGATTGAACTGAAGAGGTTGCTCTTCCAGGTGATCAACGAATTAAAGATAGAGAGTTAGAAATATGAAACTGCCTTTGATGCTGAAAGTATATCGCACGTTGCGAAAGGGGTGGCAGAGGCTTACCCCCGAGGCACAGCAGGCTCTGCGGTCATTTGTAATGTCGCAGAAGGCTGCGGGAGGCTACTTGAATGCAGGAGGCAAGGTGGATGAATACTATACACAGTTTGGTGGAGTACTTGAGGCAGTAATGTCGCCTACGCCAGCGAAACTGTGGCATGGTTTAAGTTTTGGAGTAAAGGAGCATACCCACAAAAGCGATGTCTATGGGGTGTTCTTTCAGTTCCTCACTGACGAGTGGCGACCCTGGCGCAGGTTAAACGGAAAGGCTGATGAGCCAACATCCATGATGACCAATGCCACATGCTGCAAGTTGGCCATGCAACATCAGATGGGAGAGGCTTGCGATAGCGAGCTTGCGGAATGGCTGGCGCAGAGACAGGATGAAACAGGAGGTTTCTATGCAAGCGAAGTGGCTCCCATACCCGACATGCTCAGTACGGCGGTGGCACTGTTCACTCTGCAACTGATAGGGAAGAAGCCTCGCTATGTGGCATCCGACTTCATCGAAGCACATTGGCTGGAGAACGGCTCTTTTGCCCCTACAATATTTGATGAGTATAGTGATGTGGAATATGTCTTCTATGGGCTTTTGGCTTTAGGAGGAAAAAACAGCGCAGCCCCCCAACCCCCGAGGGGGAGTAAGAGTGGTGAAATACCAGCGCAGCCCCAAAAGCACAGCCTAAAAACCACGGCCCCCGTTCTTTTGACGTAGTCAAAATGTAGGGAACAAGAAGAAACACCCCTCACCAAGAGTGGTGGTGAAATAAAAAAATGATATAAAATATTTATGAACAAGATACTGAATGAACTGCATGAAGATGCCATGAAGCGGCTTATGGAAAGTCGTTGTGGCGATGGCATGTGGAGAGGGTGGCTGTCGAGCAGCGCCATTTCCACCTCTGTCAGCGTGTTCGCCTTGCAGCGTATCGATGCTCATAAATATAAAAAGCAGATTGAAGACGGCGTGCGCTGGTTGCACCAAACCATGAAGCCAGATGGCTCATGGGGCGACAGCATAGAGAGTCCCTCCAACATGACCGCTACTCTGCTAACCTATGTCTCGCTGTATGCTGTGGGACAAGCTCCTGCGGATGCGCGCGACTATCTGAACAAGAAGTTCGGGGGTGATACGTCGGAGGCACTCGTGAAGGGTGTACTTGACTATTACGGCAAGGATCTTACGTTCTCCGTACCCATCCTGATGATGTGTGCCCTGGCAGGCGTGATAGACAGTTGGAAGAAGATACCCACTTTCCCGTTTGAGCTGGCCACCTTGCCACAAAGCATGTTCCGGCATCTCAATCTACCAGTGGTAAGCTATGCCATACCTGCACTTATAGCCATAGGCATCTGTCAGTTAAAGAAGAAAGGGGGATGGTGCTCTCCTCTGCGTCGTCGATTCATTCCCAAGGCACTCCGTGTGCTGCAGAAGATGCAACCGAAGGACGGTGGTTTTCTGGAGGCTGCTCCTCTTACGGCATTTGTCAGCATGTGCATGGCAGAGGGTGGATATCGTGAGCATGCCGTGACGCAACGATGTGCCGAATTCCTTGTCTCTACAGTTCGTGAGGACGGTTCATGGCCTATTGATACCAATCTGTCAGGTTGGGTGACCAGTCTTTCGGCTAAGGTTCTACCTGCTGACGAGACTTTGGCAAACATCATAAAGCGTAATGTCACCCAAGAGGTTCATCCTTTTACGGGAGCTATGCCTGGTGGATGGGGATGGAGTGACCTGAGTGGTTCTGTTCCCGATGGGGATGATACCAGTGGTGCCTTGGTAGCCTTACATAAGTCTGCCGCCGGCGTATGTAGCCAAGAGGTGGAGAATGGCTTGAAATGGCTGATGGGCCTGCAAAACCATGACGGAGGTATGCCGACGTTCTGCAAAGGGTGGGGTAAGCTTCCCTTTGACCGTAGTTCGCCAGATATCACGGCACATGCCATCCTTGCCATGGGATTATGGCTTCCTGCCTTGAACGGTGATCTGAAAAGTCGAGTGGAGAAAAGTCTGGATCGTATGATACGATGGATGGAACGAATGCTGAAGCGTGACGAGAAGAACAAGACTGAAGGCTGGATTCCCCTTTGGTTTGGCGACCAGGATGCCGAGGATGAGAAAGCTCCTATATATGGCACAAGCACCGCCATTGACTACCTGATGGAGTCGCGTCATGAGAAGGCCATGCAAATGGCATCCTGGCAGATTGAGTTCGTGGCCATGTCGCAGAATCCCGATGGAGGGTGGGGTGGTAACAAGGGAGTACGTTCCAAGGTCACATTCACATGTCGTGCGCTGTCTGCCTTGGCACATTTTCCCACGGAATATGCAGAAGTCAGGGAGCGAGGCTGGAAATACCTTTACGACTGCCTCCAAAAGGGTACATTGTACAAGCGAGAACCTATAGGGTTGTATTTCTCACGTCTGTGGTATTCAGAGGATTTGTACAACGTAACCTTTCTGCTGAGAGCAATTGAAGTGGAAAAAAGAAATCAGTAATAACATAATGCGAAGATACAGAATATGACATCAAAAAAGATAAAATGGATTACCCTGGGCGTAGCAGCCTTCTATATGGTGCTGCTTATTGCATGGCATCTGTATGACCCCAGCAGCGGCTTTACGGAGGCTGTGCCGGGTGCAGATAATCGTCCACAGGGAAACGCACGCAAGGCTGACGACGTGCTGATTGGTGAGTTCTTCATGAAAGACAGTACAGATGTGCCTCGCAGCGCGTTGACGGGTGAGTGGCCTTGTTTCCGTGGAGCGAATCATGACAATCAGGCTGTCAATGCACAACCCATGAAGTTGGTGGAAGGCGACTTCAAGGAGTTGTGGACAGTGGAAACGGGCGAAGGTCATGCTGCCCCTGTCATCTCGGCTGGCAAGGTCTATGTGTTGGACTATGACGAGCACATGAGTGCCGATGCCCTGCGATGCCTTGACCTGGAGTCAGGCCGACAGCTATGGCGTCGTTGGTATCGTGTGCCTATGAAGCGCAATCACGGTTTCTCACGAACCATCCCTGCCATCAGCGACGGGTTGGTGGTCACTGTGGGTCCAGAAGGACATGTGATGTGCTGCGACAAGGAGACGGGCGACATGAAGTGGAGCATCGACATGAAGAAACGCTTTGAGACAGAGATACCCTTCTGGTACACAGGTCAATGTCCCTTGATAGACAATGGTGTGCTGGTACTGGCACCTGCCGGAAAAGACACGTTGATGGTGGGCGTTGATATAAAGACGGGTAACACCTTGTGGGGAACTCCCAACACGATTGGGTTCAAGATGTCGCACTCATCCATCATGCCTATGACCATAGGGGGTACACGTACTTATACCTATATCGGTGTGGGTGGTGTTTGTGGTGTGTCGGCCGAACCAGAAAGTCAGGGCAAACTGTTGTGGAGTGCCGACAAGTGGCAGCCTTCCGTAGTGGCTCCTTCGCCTGTACAGATCAGCAGTAATCAGGTATTCCTTGTGGCTGGCTATGGTGCAGGCGGTGCTTTGCTGCAGGTAGAGAAGCAGGGTAGTGGATGGAATGCCACAATCAAGGATAGCTATAAGGCACAGGAAGGTATGTCGAGTGAGCAGCAGACGCCCATCAACTATAAGGGTAACCTCATTACCATCCTTCCTAAGGACGGAGGAGGTATGCGTGAGCGACTGGCCATCTACCAGCCTTCTAACTTGCACAAGCCAATATGGACATCGGCAGCCGATGAACGTTTCGGATTGGGTCCCTATCTGGCAGTGGACGACAAGCTGTTTGCCTTTAAGGAGGATGGCGAGTTGTATGTGTATGCCATTGAGAAGAGCGCTATGAAGTTACTTAAGAAACAACGAATCATGGAAGAAGGCATCGATGGATGGGGACCTTTGGCTTATGCTGACGGCATACTCATCGTGCGTGACTCAAAAACCATCAAGGCCTTGCGAGTAGGCAGTTTCTAACGGGGTGGAATGGTTGATTTCCTTGTATTCGGTAAATGAATTATAAATATGGATGCGAAAAGACGTAAATTCTTAAAGATATCGGGGTCGCTTGCCGTAGGAGGCTTGATTTTCTCGGCTGTGGGTAGCAGCTTGTGGAAGATGTTTACTCGTCCCGAACAGATTTTTTACGACAGCAAGCGTGGCAAGGCGGACAAACTTATAGAGGATGAGGAAGACTTTGTGTCACCCTACCGACGTACGTTTGGCTTTGAGGTACCCGATGAGATAACGGCTTTCGAGGTGGCCGAGGGTAGCTTGTATGTGGCTATGCCCAATACCGTCTGCGTGTATGGCATGAGTGGTGAGATTCAACACAGTTTCCCCATACCCAGTGATTTGCGCGACCTCACTATGCACAACGGACTAATCTACGCCCTGTTTGCTACTCGTATAGAGGTGTATGACCGCGAAGGCGATTTGCAGCATCAGTGGGAGGCATGTAGTGAAAACTCTGACTATTGTGCCCTGGCGGTATGCGATGAGGGCGTTTTCGTAACCGATGCATACAACAAGAACATCTGCAAGTACAATGTGGATGGAACGCTTAACCGCTTCATTAACAGTCCGGAGGGATTCATTGTTCCAGGCTATAGTTTTGCCATCACTGTAATGGACGGAAAGGTGTTCTGCTCAAATCCTGGGCGTCATAAAGTAGAGCAGTATGATACCAATGGCAATTACTTGGCATCGTTTGGCAAGTCGGGACACGAACCTGGTGCTTTCAGTGGATGCTGTAACCCGGTAATACTGACACCCGCTCATAACGGTGAACTGCTGACCTCAGAGAAGGGCATTCCTCGTATCAGTTGCTATTCTGAGAGTGGTAAATTCCGTAGTGTGCTGCTTAACACCAAGGCTCTGGGAGGTGGTAATGCAGCCTATGATGTGCGAATACTCAACGACAAGCTTTTGGTGGCAGGCGGTAAGAAGGTGTCTGTGTTCCAGTACAACCGTCAGCAAAGCCAGCAAACCGCTTGTGGTCAATGTGATAAGGATTGTCCTTTGAAGGAGGGCATGAATAATGCAATTTAGACATGAATATGGACAAGGATAAACTGAAAAGTCCGATGGACCGCAGAAACTTTCTGCGTACATGTGGCTCATTGTTTGCAGGTGGCGTGGCATTGGCTACCGGTGGCATACTGGCCACGAAGATGAAAGGCGAGGAAGGCGATGTCTTCTGGCAGATCGACCCATTTGCCTGTACACAATGTGGACGTTGTGAAACCGACTGTGTATTATCTGTGTCGGCAGTGAAGTGTTTTCATGCCAACAAGGTGTGTGGCTATTGCGACCTTTGCGGTGGTTATTATCGTCCAAGCGTGAAGGACTTGAACACGGCTGCCGAGAACCAGATGTGTCCCACGGGAGCCATACAGCGCAAGTTTGTGGAAGAACCCTATTTTGAATATACCATTGATGAGAGCCTTTGCAACGGATGTGGTAAATGCGTGAAGGGATGTACGTCATTTGGCAACGGTTCACTGTTTCTGCAAGTACAGCAGGATCTCTGCCAGCAATGTAATGAGTGCCAGATAGCGCGTGTATGTCCTTCAGATGCCATTAAACGTGTTTCTTACAAAGATGCTTATAAACTGAAAGATCATGCGTAAAAGACTATTTCTTTCCATAGTAGGAATCATATCACGCCTTATGGCCATGGCCGAGGCACGATTCCCCAAGCCCGATTTCACGTCAGGCTACGAATATCCTGATATCAGTCATGGTATGCCCATGGAACAGTTCTGGAATGTACTGGATATCGTATTGCTTGTGGGCATGATGTCACTCGTGGTGTGGGCAGCCTATAAGAAGCGCAGCCGTGCTGTCATCTATTCCACCTCTATTGTGTCGGTCGGCTACTTTGGCTTTTTCCGTTCGGGGTGCGTATGCAGCGTGGGTTCCTTGCAGAATGTAACCCTGGCTTTGACGGATTCTGATTACCACTTGCCTTGGTACGTATTGCTTATCTTCCTGTTGCCTATTGTCTTTGCGCTGCTCTTCGGACGCGTGTTCTGTTCGGGCGTATGTCCCTTGGGAGCCTTGCAGGAACTTATCAATGTGCGTAATTTCCGATTGTCAAGAGCTGTGTCATCGGCTTTGACCACGATACCATGGATTTATCTGGCTTTCACCCTGCTGTATGCTGCCACACGCAGCCAGTTCCTGGTTTGCCGTCTCGATCCTTTCATCGGCATCTTCCGTTTGGGTGGCGATCTGGGTATGATTGTCTTTGGTGTCATCCTTCTCATCATGTCGGTATTTATCGGACGCCCGTTCTGCCAGTTCCTGTGTCCTTACGGTGCCTTGTTGAGTGTGTTCAGCTCTCTTTCATGGAAGAAAATGGAGATTACTCAGAAGTCATGTATCAATTGTGCTTTGTGCGATAAGTCATGTCCTGTTGACGCTATTCATCAGCCTCAGACCAGCAAGACAAAGGAGAGTCGTTCTACGGGTGTACGCCGAATTGTACTGATGAGTATTCTACTGCCCTTGTTCACCATAGCCTGTGGCATACTGCTTCGTCAGAACAGCGATGCCTTAAGTCGTGCTCACAAGGATGTCTATCTCTATGAACTTGTCATAGCTCAGCAGAACAATCCCGATATGGATGAGTGCCTTGAAGTGGAAACCTTTAACGAGATGGGTGGAAACATCGATGAGTTGAAGGCCAAAGTGGATAAGGTGAGGGAAGACTATGCTTTCTATGCCACTCTGGCGGGATGCCTGATTGGCTTCGTGATAGGCTTTAAGTTACTGAAGTGGTCTTTGAAGCGTTCACGTAAGACCTATGAGATTGATTCTGCACGATGCACCATGTGTGGTAAGTGTTTTAATTATTGTCCGCAAAACCTAACTAAAAAATGAAAAAACTATATCGTAACATTGCCCTTGTGACAGCCATCTTCATGTTGGCCCTGGGCACTATGCTTGCAGTCAGCTATTACCAGATGCGTCAAGTGTCTCCCTTGGAATCGGGGGTAATGCAGACGCTCAAGGAGATGAATGACGGTAATGCAGATAATGAGTCATTGCAAAAGCAGATTCGTGAGTTGGATTTGATTTCTCGTAAGGCTTATTTTGTACAAGAAGGTCAGCTCAAGATGGGTACCTATCTGCTGTTGGGCATGGCTTGTGTACTGATTGTCTGCTTGAACCTCTATTTCAAGGAGTCGAAGAACTTGCCCGATAAGGAACTTGACCCCATTGATGAGTGGATGAGTAAGACCAAGGCACGCAAATACCTGACGATTGCCTCTATAGCGGCTCTTGTGCTGACTATTGTCTTCATTCTGCTCCAGCATTTCAATATAAAAGGCTCTTCGGAGGGTAAGGATGACGCAGACAGTTTAGCGGTGGCCAACGAAGAGATGCAACCCGCAGATGAGTCAGGAGCCGATGCTGTCGAGATAGCATCTACCGACTCGATTGCCAACGACTCCATTCAGACGGGTGCAGAGGATGCTGCCAGCGACAGCTTGCCCATCCCCAAGATAACGTCAAAGGCATTCCGTGGAAACAATTCGAGTGCCACCTCGTCGGCACGCGGTATTGCCACCTCATGGAACCTGAAGAGTAAGAAGAACATCCTGTGGCAGTCTTCCATTCCCAAGCATGGCTATAACTCGCCCATCATTAGTGGACGTAATGTCTTTATCACCGGTGCGGATAATAGTGCACGCGAATTGTATTGCTATGACGTTTACACCGGTGAACTGAAGTGGACGGTCAAGGCAAACAACATCCCCGGCTCTCCCTCTACTATGCCCAAGGTAAATGCTGATACCGGTTTGGCAGCCAGCACGGCAGCCACCAATGGCGAACAAGTATGTGCTATCTTTGCCACGGGCGACATCATTTGTGCTGACATGGAGGGTAATCGTCTGTGGGCTAAAAACATCGGACTTCCCGACAATCACTACGGCTATGCTTCCTCGTTGCTGATGTATGGCAACAACGTGATCATACAGTATCAGAATAATGGCAGTTCCAAGATTCTTGCCTTGAATGCCAAGACGGGTAATCAGGCATGGAGCAAATCCACCAGCGATAAGATTGCATGGAGTTCGCCCATCATAGCTACACTGGGCGGAAAGTCGGCACTTGTGGTTATGGGTAATCCTGCCATAGCAGCGTATAACCCCAGCAATGGCAGTGAACTATGGCGTGTGGAGTGCATGAGTGGTGAGGTAGGTTCAAGTCCTACCAGCGTGGGTGGCATTGTATATGGTGCAAGCGAATATGCTAAGTGTATTGCCATCAATGGTGCCACAGGTGAAACGTTGTGGGAGGCTTCCGACTATCTGCCTGAGTGCTCAAGTTTGGCTGCCACAAAGAACCTCGTGTTCTGTGCCACAAGCTACGGTATGGTATGTGCCTACGATGCACAAACCGGTCAGGTGACGAAAGAGCATGACCTGAGTACCCCCTTCTACTCTTCCCCCGTGGTAGTGGATGGCAAGGTGTTCCTCTTTAGCAACAGTGGCAAGGTGTATATCTTCTCATCAAGCAGTTTCGACCTTATCACCTCATTCGATACAGGCGAGAAGACGTTTGCCACACCTGCCTTTACCGATGGCATGATGATTGTGCGTACCGACAAGTCTATTTATTGTGTAAAGAAGAACTAAGATGAAAGATATGACTGGTTGTAACTGCGATTGTGCTTCGAATGGTTTAGAGGCGATGGTGCGACGTACCGATGCCATTATAGACCGTACGGGTACCACTCGCGACAAGCTTATTCCTCTGCTGCAAGCTATCCAGCAAGAGTTCAACTACTTGCCTTCGGATGCGCTGAACCGTTTGTATGAGCGAACCGAGATTGATCGTGCCCAATTGATAAGTGTATCTACGTTCTATTCACAATTCCGCCTCATTCCCTACGGAAAGCATATCATTAAGGTTTGTATCGGAACAGCTTGCCATGTCAAGGGTGCCAATACCGTGTATGACGCATTCAAGCGCGAACTGGGTTTGGGCGATGACGCTATCACTACCGACGACCAAGAGTACTCCATTGAGCGCGTGGCCTGCCTCGGCTGTTGTGCCTTGGCTCCCGTGGTTCAGATTGACAACAAGATATTCGGTCATGTACAGCCCGGACGTGTGCGTGATGTGCTCGATGAGTTTGAGTCGTTGACGGCAAGTCAGGCCTCCGAAGACGAAAAGGAGCAGGCCAAGGAGGTACAGGGAGAGGTGCGTCTGGGTATGGAGAACTGTTGCCAAGCCAGTGGTACGGCCGAAGTACATGCAGCGGTGGTGCAGGCCTGTAGCGACCTGGGCATTCATGTGCGCATCAAGCCCATTTCCTGCGTGGGAGCCTGCAATCAGGTGCCTCTCATCGATGTGGCTACCCCCGACGGAAACATTGTGCGCTATCCCAACATCAAACCCGATGAGGTGAAGGAGATTCTGCTTCATCATTTCCGTCCTGCCAGTCGTTTGCGTCGCCTGCGTAATGCCCTCCTCAACCATATTGACACATTCCATACCGACCAGACATGGGATAATATTCTGTTCACCCCCGAGAAGGAGCGTACACAGAGCATCAATACGTTCCTGGACGGACAATACCGCATATCGACTGAGGGATTCGGTCATCTTAATCCTCTCGACATTGAAGAATACATATCCTTGGGTGGTTTTGAGGCATTACGCAAGTCGTTAACCACTATGAATCGTCAGCAGATTATTGACGAAGTGCTGAAGAGTGGTTTACGTGGCCGAGGCGGTGGAGGTTTCCCCACAGGTCGTAAATGGCAGATGGTAAGTCAGGCCACGGGCACAGCTAAATACGTGATATGCAATGGTGATGAAGGCGACCCTGGTGCTTTCATGGATCGCATACTCTTGGAATCCTATCCCTTGCGCGTCATCGAGGGTATGATCATAGCGGGCTATGCTGTGGGGGCCACCGAGGGCATATTCTATATTCGTGCCGAATACCCACAGGCTGTCATACGCATCCGTAAGGCGCTTGATATGTGTCGTCAGAAACAACTTTTGGGTGAGAATATCCTGGGAACGGATTTCTCTTTCAATATAAGGGTCTTTGAGGGTGCGGGCGCTTTTGTGTGTGGCGAGGAAACGGCACTCATTGCCTCCATCGAGGGTAAGCGTGGTTTTCCCCACCTTCGTCCTCCTTATCCTGCGCAGTCGGGATTATTCGGCAAGCCTACCTTGATCAACAATGTAGAAACCCTTAGTCAGATTTCCTACATTGTTCGTCATGGTGCTGAGGAGTATGCCAAAGTGGGTACCGAGGGCAGTCGTGGCACCAAGGTGTTTGCCCTGGCAGGCAAGGTTAACCATGGCGGACTTATTGAAGTGCCCATGGGTACTACCTTACGTCAGATTGTAGAGAAGATCGGTGGCGGTGTGGAAGGCGGTGAAGCCTTGAAGGCCGTTCAGACGGGTGGACCTTCCGGTGGATGTATTCCTGCGGAGCTATGTGATGCTGAGGTGGATTTTGATGCGTTGAACAAGATGGGAGCCATCATGGGTTCGGGCGGTCTTGTGGTGCTGAGCGAGTCGAGCTGTATGGTGGATGTGGCTCGCTA
>JAZLKL010000142.1:0-23636 GCA_045597585.1 Bacteroidaceae bacterium
CGATAAGGAACTTGCTGTCCGTCTTGCCACTTATAAGCAAGGGTTGGGGCAGAAGATTGTCAAGGCCAATGCCGACCTCGCTGAGGTGAAGTATAACTTTAAGGTAAATTGATAATACTCAAAGTTAGGTTAGACAACAGAAATATTTCATTGGATGAAAAGTGAAAATAGTGCTTTTCATCGATGAAATAGGCTTGATTGTTTGCTCGTTTCTGTTTCTAAATCAAATTATGATATGAGAAGACAAACTCATGAAGTGAAGATTGGCAAGTTGCGTATTGGTGGACAGAACAAGGTGGCTGTGCAGAGTATGACTACTTGCTCCACTATGGACACGGAAGGTTGCATAGAGCAATGCATACGCATCATTGAGGCTGGAGCCGACTTGGTACGCCTTACTACACAGGGTACACGCGAGGCAGAAAACCTACGCCATATCAAGGCGGGTCTTGTGGCTCGTGGCTATGGCGACACTCCACTCTGTGCCGATGTTCATTTCAATCCTAATGTGGCCGACGTTGCAGCTACCATTGTTGAAAAAGTGCGCATCAATCCGGGAAATTATGTCGATCCTGCGCGTCAGTTCAAGCAATTGGAGTACACCGATGAGGAGTATCAGGCAGAACTGAAACGCCTTGACGAACGTTTCTGTCACTTCCTTGCTATCTGTAGGCAACATGGTACGGCCATTCGTATCGGTGTGAATCATGGATCTTTGTCAGATCGCATTATGTCGCGCTATGGCGATACTCCCAGCGGAATTGTAGAATCGTGCATGGAGTTTCTCCGTATCTGCGAGCGAGAGAAGTTCTTCGACGTTGTGGTTAGCATCAAGGCTTCCAATACCGTCATCATGGTGGAATCCGTGCGTTTGCTCTGTAAGGAAATGGAGCGCGAGGGAATGGACTACCCTCTTCATCTTGGAGTGACAGAAGCCGGAGAGGGTGAGGATGGTCGTTTGAAGAGTGCTGTAGGCATGGGTGGCTTACTTATTGATGGCATCGGTGATACTATTCGCGTCTCACTTAGTGAGGAACCTGAAAACGAGATTCCTGTGGCTCAAAGCATCCTGCAAGCTGCACGTGTGCAGATGAGCAAGACGGAGTTTATCTCGTGTCCTGGTTGTGGCCGTACGCTTTACGATTTGCAGGACACCATTCGTCGTGTCAAAGCGGCTGTGCAAGAGCGTGCAAAACAGAATCCACGCTATAACACGCTTAAGATTGCTATTATGGGTTGTATCGTCAATGGTCCGGGCGAGATGGCTGATGCTGATTATGGCTATGTGGGTGCTGCCCGTGGCAAGATTTCGCTTTATCGTAATAAGGAGTGCGTGGAGAAGAACATTCCCGAGGAGGATGCCGTTGAGAGACTGCTTCAACTCATCGATGGTGACGAAGCATAGAAGCTTTGCTACAAACATAGGATAAGCGGAAAGCCATTGAGCTTGCCTTATTTTCGGCTGCTCTTTGGTTTTCCGCTTTCTCTTTTAGATTACGTATCTACGTTTTATCAGTTAAACCTAAAGGTAATCGGAAGAGTCATTCTGGCACGTACAGCCTTTCCTTTCATCTTGCCTGGGTTCCATTTGCCCATGCTGCGTACTACTCGTTCACCTTCTTCAAGTATCTCTTGGCAGGCTTGACGATTGACGGCTTGTATAGAGTCGTTGTTGGCGTCTGTCTCTTTTTTCAGGTTATAGCCCACCACGTTAAGTTCATTGAGCCCATTCAGTTTTTTCTGTATTTCACCTCCTGGTGTGGGGTTTGCCTTAACGTTTGTCACCGTTCCGTCTTTTTCCACTACAAACTCTACGCAGATTCGTCCCTGTATGCCATTTTCCAATGCCGATTGAGGATATTTCATGTGTGAGGCAAAATATTGCCACATGGCATTTTCGTCTTCTCCATAAGTGGGCAATTCATCGCATTTTTCGTAGGTGGTGGTGTCTCGCTGGGCTTCCATATCTGGATTGTTTACCTCAGGCCTGATCTCCGTGAATGTTTCGTTTGTAGGCACTTTGGCTACGGCATTCTCATTTTCCTGCGAAATAGTTTGGCGTTCTTGCAAATTTGCCGTACCTTTGTCCTCGAGGTTCTGGACAGCCTCCTCAATGGGGTTCATGAACTTGGGGGTGGCGAAGGCACAGAGTGCCAATGCTGCCACAGGGAGTACGTACAGCACCCGGCTGCGTCTCCACGGATTGTGATTTGAATTTTGCATCATAGTGATACGTTTTTTAGTTAAACTATGTTTAAAGCTGTTGGCGAAAGTGTAGGAGCTGGAGCCAGCAGCTTTCTTTATCAATAACATCTGGTAGCCGCGCATCTCAACGCCCTGTCGTAGCACGTAGTCGTCGGCTTCGTATTCGTGTATGTCAGACATAGAGTGTCCCATCATCCACACAAAGGGATTGTACCATTGAAATGCCTGACAAATCATTAGGAATATTATGTCGTAGGAGTGGCGGTAGATTATGTGACCCATTTCGTGCATCATAACCTCTTGTATTCCTTCATTCCAGTCTTCCTCGCTGATTACAATCGTATTCATCCAGCTGTAGGGTGTGAAATGCCCTTTCCGGCAACAGATGCGAATGCCTTGCTCGTTGCGTTTTGTCCATACGTTGTTGTGGTGCAACATGTGCGAGAGAAGTCCCACTTGTGCACAGCGAATCATTATGCTCAGTGCCATTCCTGCAAAATAGACGAATGCCACAATGTCGAACCATGAGAGGCTAACTCCTTCGGTATGTGAAGCCGAGTCTATCGTTTCGTCTTCAAAACCTATCTGTATGGGGATCCCCACCTCAATCATCTGTCGGTGTGCAGCTTGTATCACGGGCATGTCGTCAAGACTCATCCAGCTGACGTTGCACCAAGGAAGCAGCATGGCCAGGGCCATAATGATGAGCAGCACAGCACGGTTGATACGGAAGAAATTCTCCTTGCGTAGCAGGAATGTGTAAGGCACATAAAGTAAGGTTAGTGCAAAACTGGCCTTGAGTGAGCACAACAATAGTTGACTGAACATAGGTACTTACGATTTATTGACAAGGTTGATGAGTTCTTCGAGTTCTTCTTTGGTTATCTGCTCTTCTTTGACGAGGTTCCGTACAAAGTCGAAGTGCGACCCTTTGAAGAAACGGTTGATAAAGGTGGACTGTTCTTGCTTCTCATAGTCCCATCGGCTCACGGCAGCCTGGTAGCGGAACAGTCTGCCACCAATGGCTTCGTGTCTGACGAATTTCTCCTCTTCCAATCGACGGATGAAGGTGCTGATGGTGTTGAAGTGTGTACGAGGTTCGGGCAACATCTCGTACAGCTCTCGCATGGTCAGGCCATCAGGATTCTTCCAGAGAATCTCCATCAGTTCCATTTCTTTTTCTGTCAAGTCCTTCATAAAACTACAATTTATCGTTTTTCTTGCCGCAAAGTAACTACATTTTTGTAATTATCGCCAAATTTTCTATGCAAAAAATATAACTACAAGCTGTAATTTAACATTTATTATTAGTTTTTTCGTGCTTGAGCAACTATAATAGTCTAATCGTTTATTGTTCTATCGGCTTTCCTACCTTCTGCACTCAAAGTGTACACAATTGGCTTACGTCTGGCTTACGTAAAACCACGTAAGCCAGACGTAAGCCAATTGAGTGAACATAGGGTGATGGTAAGGGGCACAATACACGGACGGTACACAGAAAAACCACGTACAGTACACCATTATTGCTTTGGCGTATAAAGAAAGGTAGGAGGCAAATGCCGTTTTTAAGCTGGCATTTACCTCCTACCCGTATTTTTGTGGAACCTCAGTAGCTGGGGTAGCTGTTTGCTACGCTATAATGGAGAGGTTCATCACCTAATGTATGTACGAATGGCGGACGACTACTGTTTGGTCCATGTCACAGGCATGTCTTCGCCCAAGATGAGTTCTGTGTCAGGAGTACTGATCATCTTGAATGAGGAACCGTCTTCTGCCATCTTGATACCGAACTTCAAGCCCTTCTTTATCTGTGACATTACCTTGTCGTACTCAGAGTCGCCACCCATTGCGACAATGATTTGGTCGAAGGCTCGAACATAATCCTCGATAGACGCCTTCATGGTTCCGTCTTCGTCGGTTTCTTCCACTTCGGTGACGAACAGCGTAATGACAGACGACTCTTTTTCTTCCTTATATTGGTACTTGCCAAAGAGCTTTGTGCTTTCGTCATCCGAGTACATGCTTAGTGTGAATTTGTCGCCGGTAAACTCAAATATGTCATAGTCGCTACCAATTGAACCACGCCATTTGCCCTCTATGGTGACTTCCTGGAAGAAAGGCCATGAACGCAGCATCCATGTCTCGGATGTGGCAAAGTTCTGAAGTATCAACACGCGCTTTTCGTCGGTGCCATACCAGTTGATGGGGCGCCATATTGACTTGGGTTTATTGTCGTATCTGTAGTTAATGTGGAAGTATCCGTTTTCGTCTATCAACCATTTAAAGATCTCGTCAAGATTACTATCCTTTCCGTTTGATTTGTAGCGGAAACCCTGGCGAGGCAATCCATCTAATGCCCATAAGTCATATTGGTATTGTGCAGTAATCTCGCCCTTGCTATTGTAGTAGGGGGAGTACCAATCCTTGTATTTTAGGTCTCTTTCTGTCAGCTTGAAGTTGGCAATGTTCTTCATTCCTGCGAAGTATTCCTTTGCGAGTTCTGTGAGCAGGTCGAGTTTGTCCTGGTCAACAGTTTCGTCGTTTAGGAAGGCAGCGCGCTCTATCACCTTGACATAGGCAGCAAGCAGTCCTTCTGGTGATGAATCCTTATCTGCCATAACCTCGTTGACGAGATCGTTGGCGAGCGAACCGTAATCTACGAACTTGCCGGGTTCGGCTGCTCCAACGATAGCCACTGCGTTCTGCAGACACTCTGAAGACAACTTAAGCAAAAACTTACGCTTCATCATAGGGTCAAAGTCGAAGGGATAAGCGAGTTCCAGTTCGTTATAGGCCTGGAAGGAGTTGAGTTCGCCCTTGCTGAACTTGTCCCACCAAGTTTCTGCTGTTTCGTTGGGATAAAGGCGCTTTACATGTTTGAATGCATCTCTGTAGTCAATTTTGTTATCAATCAACACTTGGTAGGCATACGAGCTGGCTCCTTTTGAAACTTTTACGATTCCGTCGCAGAACTTATACACGCCTACGGCAGCTCCCACTGTACCTCTGGTTTGCTTCACTTGGGCAAACTTATCAGCAGCTTCGAATGCCTTTGTTACCTCTTTGGCAACTTTGGCATTGTCGAAGTCAAGAATGCTGAGTACGGGAGTCATGGAGTAGAGATAGGAGAATTCGTTGAAATCCACGCCAATGTTATCTGTCAACTCCCACGGAATCTGGTCGAAATCCTCATGGGTGGGGTTTTGGTTGGGCGACAAATCCTCGTCATCATTGCCGCAAGATCCGAAAAGAAAAGTACCAGCACTTAGCAAGGCGCAAAGGATAAAATGCTTTGTCTTCATCGTTTTTTCTTCTTTTTATGATTAGTAATAATTTGGAATGTCTTCACAAAGTTATAAAATGTCTTTCAAACGGCTTTTCTGATTTATCATTGTTTTATATCAAATTGTACAAAGTTTATCCCATATCGTACATCATACTTCTCGTCTTGCTTATTTTCTTCGTATTCATCGGTCTTTTCCCGTTTTACGTAATCTTTGTAGGCATAGGGGGAATTCGGGAGATTCTACCAGAGAATCTGATTTTTCAGAAAGTAAGTGTTAAGCATTATCCTCACCGAATGGGTGAGCGTGACTTGCAAAAAGATGAATCATACGCAAAGCAAAAGGATGTGCCAATACGATGAATGACACACCCTCCCTGTATGACGGGCTTCTGAGGCTTCTCAGAAGTTATGCGAACTTTTCGCGATATCTATGACTCACCCCAATACTGTAATATGCGAATGCGTTATCCGTGACTGCCAGATTATCTTGCAGGCGATGCAATGATGGCAATGTTCTTGGTCTCAGACTTCTCGAACTCCTGGAAGTCAGTCTTGCTGACGGTACCCTTGAATTTTACGTCTTTTGCAGCACTTTGTCCCTTGCCCTCGTTGATGAGAGTGGCAATGTTGGCTTTCTCCTCTTCTGCCACACCAATCTGAAGCTGTGAATAGTTGCCGTCGGCTTTTTTGTAGCTAAGCCATGCCTCGCAACTCTCGATGCCCTTGATGTCTGCCGAACTGGGGCTATAGAGCTGGGTGCTGAATTCTACATCATAGTTTTCGCCATTCTCTGCTACTGCATTGAGCGTAAATGGATTCTTGATGGCGTATAGGTTCTGGTACAAGTCACCGGTTGATGATGAAATAGAAGGGTTTACCTCAACGCTTGCAATGCTACCCTTACCACCGCAGCTTGCCAACAAGATGCTTGCTGCTACTGTCAAAATAGAAAAAAACTTTTTCATAAAACTTTCACTATCCCTACTCACAAAAGGGAAACTTTAAAATGTTAATTATAGAATTAATATTTGTACCATAAACAACGTGTGAGTAACAGAGGATGAAATCTGTGCGTTGACATGTAGTACTTTCTTTTTTATTTCCTATTTTGTGAACATGGCGAATGAAAGGCTATAACATCCCATTTATAGTATGCCAAAGAATGTAGCGTTACAAAAAAAGGTGTCTTTTCAGAAAAGCCTTGTTCAACGGGCACAAAGTTACATAAATTTTCTTAATAGTGAATGTTTTTTGCGTGATTTTGTCTTAATACGTCATAAAAACGTGGTTTAAGACAGTCAGAAACTAAATTCATTCGTGAAATGGTGTGCCCAACCGACTAATTACCAAGATATAAAAAACACGCTCCGGAACATGGCTTTCGACCCTGTTCCGGAGTGGTTTATTCCTTAATTGTAAGGTATGGAGCGTTTTATTTCTCCATCATCCACCAATCCCAGTTGAAGAGGTTGCGCTTCTGCATGTAGCTGGTGCTCTTGAATACGAAGAAGAGATCGTGCTTGCCAGTAGTCTTGGTAAGGTTGATCTTAAACTCCTGGTACTTGAACTTGGTGTTGGGCACATTGACCGTACCAATCACCGGACCGTCGATGGCATCAATGTGCAACTCGATGGCTCCACCATAGAGCACGCTGCTGCATGAGGCAGTGAAGCTCTTGGCACCCTTGCCGAAGTCAACACCCTTGACGAGAAGGAACTCACCATCGTCGATGTCGGTGACAAAGAGTGTAGGATTCCAGGGACCAGATGGGTTCTCACGGGTAGTCTTCAATCCGTAACCCCATGCCATGGTTTCAGCCTCCACGCGACGGAAGGGGTTGAAACTGCCCACCTGCTCCAGCTTGCAGTCATAAAAGTAGGGAAGTTCCTGGATGGTACCATCAGCATTGTAGGTCATCTCAGCGGCCGATACACAACGCTGCTCAGCATGGCGGCTGGTCTCCAGACGATAGATGTCATAGTTGAGGCCGAAGCAGTACGACTTGCCCTTGAAGTCGATGATGCCGGGATGGTTGCCACGGGTCTGTGTGGTGTGGTTCATGATGTGACCCTTGTACTCCCAGGGACCGGTAGCGCTATTGCTCATGGCATAGCCGATACCCTCGGGACAGCAAGTTGAGGCAAAAGCCATGTAGTAGTGCTTGCCGTGCTTGTAGAACCATGGACCTTCCTGATAGTCCTTGATCTTGGGATGCTTTACGATTTCACCACTATAGGAAATCATGTCCTCGTTGAGCTTTACCATATAGAGGTTGGGGTTACCCCAGTACATGTAGGCCTGACCGTCGTCGTCAATCCAAACGGTGGGGTCGATGTCGTCCCAGTGCTCTTGCTGCCAAACGAGAGGCTTGCCCAATGGGTCTTTGAAAGGGCCGTAGGGAGAGTCGGCCACCAGTACGCCAATGCCGTGTCCATGGATGGGACAGTACATGTACCATTTGCCGTTGCGCTCAATCACCTGTTCTGCCCATGCACCGTTGTCGCCCTTGTACCACTTGAAGTCGCGGAGCGAAGCCACGGCACCATGATCTTCCCAGTTCACCATGTCGGTAGAGGTGTAGAGCAACCAGTCCTTCATCATGAATCCACCAGCACCATCCTCATCGTGGGTGGTGTAGAGATATACGGTGTCGCCGTGCACATAGGGAGCAGGGTCGGCGGTGTACTTAGTTTGAACGATGGGCATGTTCAGCTGCGCTGTGGCAGAACAGGCACATGCCAGTGCGAAGAGAGTAGGTAAAAGTCTTCTTTTCATTAGTAAATTTGTTAGTTATGTTTCAGTTATTTTGATTAGTTGTAACTTGATTACGGATTAGATGTCCTCGTTAATTGACGATTGCCGAATTTCAATTACTTTTACGAACAATGCAAGCTGTAGAGGAAACATTTGCAAAGAAAGCATTTTTTTTTCTATCGGCAAAGTTATTGAGGGCTTATTTGCTCTGCATGGTGGAATTTATCAACGGATTGAACAATTGTGCAACGAAATTGCGTGCATTGTGTGAAAAAAAACAAGCCAAACGTACTCAATGTATGAAAAAAATCATTACCTTTGCGCTTGTAATGAATAGTGTTTCCGATATGTGGATGGTTATCTGCCATCTTTAATTTTAAGATAAAAAACTACCACAATGAATAAGACCCGTTTTTTGATTGCCGCCACGGCACTTGTGTTTTCTGCACACACAATATGTGCAGAGAGAAAGGCTACTGTAGTTACCATACCTGCTACCGCTGCAGATGAACCCGAAGGTCATGAGTATAATATCTACAATGCGCATGGGCAGCTTGTATGGCGTCAGGGCGACAGTTACCGCTATGAGTATGTGTACAACGCTCAGGGGCAGGTTGTGACCAAGAATACCATGAGCTGGATTTGGTACGACATGAAGTATCAGAAGCTGAATGTGGAGGACTACACCTACCATACTGATGGCACAGTGGCTACGGCCACCCAGATAAAGAATATCGGCTATTCGTACGAGAGTAAGCGCACTCTGGCCTACACGGCTTATGATGAAAAGGGTAATGCCACGGCTTGGCAGTATATGAACGCCGAGGGCAAGGTGTGGTACGAATACAAGGTAGATTACACCTACAACGCCCAGGGACAAATGGAAAAAAAGGTGGTTAAGGAGTGTGACATGGATTATCCCGATGACGGATTCTACCTCTACGAGCAGTACGAATACACCTACAAGGAGAATGGCGACATGGAGAGCGAAGTGAGAACCACATACAAGAGCGACGGCACCGTGAAGTCGAGCACTACGCAGTACTATGCCTTCTCGGAACTGGATGCTGCCTACGCTCCCCAAAACCTGAAGGCTGAGACAGACGAAACCAACGTGGTGCTGACGTGGGATGCCGTGGCTGGCGCTACCGGCTATGTGCTGACCTTCGACCAGCAGCATGTCGTGGTTGAGGGTACCACCTACACCGTCAAGGATATCATGGTGGGCAGTCATGATTTTTGTGTGCAGAGCATCGTGAATGGTGAAGAAAGGAATGCCTCTGACATTGTCACTGCTGTAGTGGCAGACCCTGGTATGAAGGCAGCACAGAACCTGGCAGCAGGGGCACCCTTTACCAAGACCGAAGCCACGGATAATGGCGACCGCTTCTACTATGTGGTTCCCCTCACCTGGCAGATGCCTGTCGAGCACTCCGAGATTAAGGACATCCGCATCTATTATAATAGTTCCGTTTATGGTGAGGTGTACAAGTCGCTGGAGAGCAAGGATGCCACCTCATACGAGTTGAAGCTGGATGAATATGATGTACGTGCCCACGATGAACAGGGCGATTACGCCGAGGGCATCGACATCACCATCAAGGTGATACTGGTATATGGCGCAGGCGAGGCAGAAGCATCGAATGCTGTTACCTTGAACCCCTATAATCTTGTGAGCGGTGTGGAAGCCATTGAGGAACTTACTTCCGACAGAACAATGCAGCAAGGCACAGCATACGACCTCGGCGGCAAGCGCATCGAACGTGCCATCAAGGGTATCTACATCAAGAATGGAAAGAAAACACTTCGATAGTGAAAAGGAAATTTGTTAATATAGCCTTCTATGCCGTTATGCTGTGTGCCCTCTCTTGGGGCATGGCATCTTCGGCATGGGCGCAAGGTAACAAGAGTGCTGTGCACCAAGGTGACATCTACGGTACGGTTGTTGATGATACGGGCGAGCCTTTGCCTGCAGCACGCATTACCCTCTGTCTGAAGAGCGGCGAGGAGTCGCATACCATAACCGACAACGAAGGAAAGTTCAATTTTGCCACCCGTGGCAATGCCGTGTCTATCTATGCCACTTACGTGGGGTTTGAGAAGACCGAAGTGGTGCTGAAAAACGGGAAGAGCGAGTACTTGGTGAAGATGCGTACAAAGAGCGACCTTATGGAAGAGGTCGTGGTGACAGGCTACCAGAGCATCGACAAGCGCAAGCTTACCAGCGCCATAACCAGCATCACTTCAAAGGATCTCGACTTTAAGGGAGCCCTAACTGTTGACCAGATGCTGGAGGGAAAGGTGGCGGGCCTGCTCACCATCACCAGCAGCGTGATGCCAGGAGCACAGACCTCGATGCGACTGCGTGGCACGACCACCTTCACCGGAACACGCGAACCGTTGTGGGTGATTGACGGCATGATTTACGAAGACCCTGTGCCTCTGTCGGCCGACGACATCAACTCACTCGACAACATCAACCTCATCGGTAATGCCATCACGGGACTCAACCCGCAAGACATTGAACGTATTGACGTGCTGAAGGACGCCTCGGCTACAGCCATCTATGGCACGCGTGCCTCGAATGGAGTCATCGTGGTGACCACCAAGACGGGCGAGGCAGGCAAGACGCATATCAACTACTCGTTCAATGGTATGGTGCAACAGCGTCCACACTACAGCGACTTTAACCTGATGACCTCGAAGCAGCGCATCGATGTGAGTCGCGAGATTATGAACCGCGGACTTTACTTCGAGAGCATGCCCGAACGCTATGGCTATGAGGGAGCTATGATGAACTATTGGGACAAGACAATCACGTTCTCAGAGTTTCAGAGTCAGGTGTCGCAGATGGAGGCCAACAACACGGATTGGTTTGGTGCCCTCTATCGTACCGCCTTCTCACAGGGACATAGTGCAAGTTTGTCGGGCGGAAGCAGTCAGACAAAATACTATGCCTCGGTGGGCTATGACAACGACCGCGCTGCCGAGCGTGGTGCAGGATTGGAACGCTTCACGGCTCGTATGAACCTGAACTCGCACATCGGCAGTAAGGTGACACTCGACCTTCGCATGAGCGGTTCTGTACAAGATGCTCATTATAACCCAGGTTACTATTCTGCCTTCGATGAGGCATACTATACCAACCGCATCTTCCCCTGCTACAACGAGGATGGGTCGTTGGCTTACATACAGAAGTACATCACCACCGACCAGACGACACAGCGAAACGTCTATGGTAAGTATAATATATTGAACGAGTTCAATCAGGGTGGGCAGTCGGTAAAGAACAAGAGTCTCAACCTTACCGCCTCGCTCAATTGGGATATTATGAAGGGCTTGCGCTATATCACAACGGGTGGCATGACCACCACCACCAACCTTACAGAGGACTGGATAGGCGAAGAGTCGTTCTACTGTGCCCAGCTCCGTGGCTACGACTATGGTTCCAATCCTCCACGAACCGACTCTTCTGCCCAGTCATACTTGCCTGATGGAGGCTTGTGGTCGAACTCATCCATCAACCAGATGTCATACTTGTGGCGTAACCAGTTGAACTACAACTTTGACTTGAAAAATACGCATTTCTTCAATTTCGACCTCGGTCATGAGGTGTCGTCGGTGAATTATCGCGGACAGCATAGTGGCACCATTCCTGGCTATATGCCTTTGCAGGGCGAGTCGTTCACTCCCATCTGGGCAGGTTCGGCTGAAGATGCCAAGTCGTACTACTGGTACTTGCGCAACTGGTTCATGGCTTCAGGACGCAACCCACAGGCATTCCCCACTATCACCGACCAAAAAAACAACAAGCTTTCGTTCTTCATGACGGCCACCTATTCTTTCAAGAACTATTTCTCACTCAACTTCAATGTTCGTAACGATGGTTCAAACCGCTTCGGGCAGTATGAGAGCGAGAAGTTCAATCCTGTGTGGTCGGTTTCCGGACGTGTCAATCTCAACGAATTTGATTTCCTGCAGAATCAGAAGTGGGCAGAGACGCTGGCTCTGCGTGGCTCGTATGGTTATCGAGGCAGCATACCCAATGCTACTCCTTATCTGATTCTCAACACCCCTAAGAAGAGTAGTGTGAGTGGAGAACTCTATGCCGGTATTCATGACTATCCTAACTCAAACCTGAAGTGGGAAAAGACTTCCACCTATAATCTGGGTATTGATGCGTCGTTTCTCAAGGGGCGCATCAACGTGGGCTTAGATGTGTATCGTAGTCACTCTACCGATTTGATTTCAAGTCGCGCTGTTTCGCTGGTCAACGGAACTTCATCACTCTACTACAACGATGGCGAGGCTACCAATACGGGTGTGGAACTTACGCTCAACACGCTCAATATAAAGACGAAGGATTTTCGTTGGCGCACTTCGTTTATGTTCTCATACAACAAGAACAAGGTGAACCGTGGTACGCAGGATGAGAATACCTACATCGACTACCTGACGGGCAGCGTGGTGAAGGACGGTAGCAGCATAGATGGCTTCTACTCGTATCAGTTTGCGGGTCTCGACGAACATGGATTGCCCCGTTACAAGAACTTAGTGGGTAACAAGCCTGGTATGAGTCGTGATGAATTTCTCAGTTCCATACTGAAATACTCAGGCACTCGTATTCCTCGCACCAATGGAAGTTTCTCTACTGAATTCTGTTGGAAGGGTATAATGCTTCGTGCTCAGTTTACCTACAAGGTGGGTTATAAGCAACGCCTGCTTGCTCTTTACCAGGATGGTAATCCTGCCTTGCCACAACCGCAGGACAATATGAATTCCGCCTTTGTCAATCGTTGGCGTAATCCCGGTGATGAGACTCATACCCATATTCCTGGCCTGAGCAATGTGGCTTTAAGTATGCCCGATGGATATACTCCCATCAAGAACGGTGAGGAGTATCTTTATACGATGGTTGACCAGATGTACCAGCGTTATGCGGGACCATCAAGCTATACGGGATGGTTTATGTACGACAACTCCGATGCTCGCGTGGTGCGTGGCGACCATATCCGTCTCCGTTCTTTGACACTGGGCTATGACATTCCACAACGTTTTCTTGAACGACTGAAGATAGTCAACTGTCGCATTGACTTCCAGGCACAGAATATTGCGGTATGGGCATTCGACAAGAATCTCAGCGGACAAGACCCCGATCAAGTGGCCAGCATCGGTATGCCCGTGCTACCCACTTTCAACTTCGGCCTTCAGATTGGATTCTAACTCAAGAAAGCAGAGAGAATCTGAAAAAAGAGGATTTGAAAGCAAAAATAAAAAGCAAAGAATTGAACGTGACAAGCTAAATTGACAATAAAGAAAAAGAATGATAAACAAGATATTAAGATTCTATAAGGTAATACCATCGGCAATGCCTTCTTTGGCTTCTGTCTGCCGAGGGTTATGGGTGATGCTCGTACTTTTGCTCACCTCTTGCTCAGACTTCCTTAAGGAAGAGGACAAGGACGAGGTCATTCCACGTACCATAGAGCAGTTTGAGGCTATGCTGCACCAGCATGGCATGCTGAGCGTGACGTGGTTCTACAAGTCCGATCTTATGACCGATGACATTGCCGAGAATCCAAGTGCTACAGTTACTGCCAAGAACCCATACAAGAGTCTGTATGCCTGGAGTCGTGATGTGGAGCGCACGGGTTCGGGAGAGCGCACCACACGTACTAACTTGATGTGGGGAGAGTTGTATAACGATATTCTTGTGGCCAATTATGTCATTGAGCGTGCCGATGATGCCGAAGGCACCCAGTCACAGCGTGACTACTTGGTGGGCGAGGCATACTTTGTGCGTGCCCGCAGTTATCTGGAGTTGGCCAATATCTATGCTCCGGTTTATGATGCTGCCACGGCCACCAGGACTCTTGGCGTGCCTCTTCGTCTGGATACAGGCGTAAAGAACAACTACGAACGTGCTAATCTGGCCAGTGTCTATGCCCAGATTGTTGCAGACCTGAAGCAAGCCATTGCACATTTTGATGCCTCAAGAGAGGTAATGTCGCTTTGGCATCCAAACAAGAAGGCTGCCTTGCTGCTTCTTTCGCGTACTTATCTCTATATGAGTGATTGGGAAAATGTGGTAGCCACTGCCACAGAACTCATTCAATCATGTCCGCAGGGCTTGTTCAACCTGGCAAGGCAACCCAACTCGCCCACCGTGACCAAGAGCAATCCTGAGATATTGCATAGTTATGGAGCTTGTAGCGTGCTCATCGTGACCGACAACGAGGGTGTGCAACAGAATGATGTGCCCAACCTTTATAAGGACGAGGGTAGTATGATTGCTGTATATGGGGTTTCGGACGACTTGCAGAAGGCATTTCATCCAGGCGATTGTCGTCCCTACACCTATTTTCTATCTACTTCATGTGGTATAGACGTGCCAGCCAAATGGCACACTCAGTTTACAAAGCTAGGAGCCTACAGCTATCGTCTTAGCGAGGCATACCTTTCGCGTGCCGAAGCCTATGCTGCCTTGGGTGAAGAGGACAAGGCATTGGCTGATGTGCGCAAGGTGATAGAGAATCGTGTAGAGGATATCAACAAGGTGGAGTTGCCTACACCTGCAAGTAGTGCAGCCTTGGGTGTGGACTATGCTACGGCCCTTCGTCGTTTCATCCTTGACGAACGCAGGCTGGAATTCTGTGGCGAGAACCATCGTTGGTACGACCTTCGTCGCACTAATAACTGGTACCCACGCACATTGACTCACGTGTTCACGTTGAGTACCTCCTCAACCAGTGGCTCTACGGGTGTGGCGCAGGGTATCGAGACCTATACACTTACCCCCTCTCATCCCAATTATACCTTTGAACTTCCTGAGAGTGAGACGCAAATCAATACTGTTATTGAGACGTATGGGCAACGTCAGGATATGGTGCCCGAGAGTGGGGAGTAGGAATGACGAATGTATGACGAAACTATAATGAAAATGACTAATATAAAGAACATAGCCAAAAGGATATGGAGCCGCCTGACGCTCGTTGTCACGTTTGCTGTGGCAGGGGCAGTAGTGGACTTCGGGTTGACGTCCTGCTCTTCAGAAGATACCTGTCCATCGAATGCTGACGCAGACAGGCTGGAGACACTCGTGGACAGAAGCATACCTGCCATAAGCAGTTTCTGCGACAAGTATGGAACCTATCTGCTCTATGACTTCGACCAGACGCTCGACTTTGCTTATCAGTTTCAGCAGTCCACCAACTGGAACAATGCCGTGGTTGAACGTCTGAACAAGGCTGAGGCTGCAGATGCAGCTGACTTCCTGATGCAAAATTTCTTTTTGTGCTACTCGGATGCCTTCAAGGAGAAATACATACCGCGCAAGATGCTACTGGTAAAGAGTATCAAGGCTCTTGCGCTGGGTATTGCCGAACCCGACGAAAACGGACTTGTTCGTGCTGCTGCCAACATCAACAGTATGACTATAGCCTATGACAGGGCAGCATACGAGGCACTTGGAGAAGAGGAAAAGACTGCTTACAAGCGTTATATGCACAACATCCTGTTGGGAGGCTATCTCATCAATGTACGTTCTGTCTATCCTGCCGACGACAAGTTCGTCATCCACTCGCAGTCGTACTACTCATCCTTGATGGACCCGAATCGTGTGCAGGCAAACCGTCTGCCCGAAGAGTTTTTCCTGAATCGTGGTTTCTTCCCAGTGGATGATGAGAGTACCTATTTCGTCTCGGCCGAGGAGGATCTGATTATGTTTACGCGCCAGCTCATCAATATGGACGCTGCCCTGCAGGACAAGCTGGCAGACTATCCTGTTATGGAGAACAAGCTAAGTGCCTTGGCCGTCGCATACCAGAATATGGGGGTTGACATTGCAGCTATAAATCCACTTGCCAAGTATTACCTCGATATGAACGAAGCATCGGTTCTGCCTACCATCACCACCGATGAGGTGCTTACGCCCACAGCCACGGCCTCTTTCACCTTCACCGTGACACGTGGCTCGCGCATGCTCTCCAGGGCAGAGGTGTGGGTGAATGGACAGCTGCAGCACGTGGTGGATTATAGTGCCGAAGGAAACAAGGCACGAATTGTCACCACCGTAGGGCTGACCGACCTGAACCAGGAATCAAACATAGTAGAGGTAAAGGTGTACGAGGAGTCTCGTCCACGTCCGTCGGCAGTAGCTGTCACGGTGGCATACAGGGTGAGCAAGGCAATGTGTATGCTTGCACGCAACTCCTTGGGCGAACAATATAACTTGTATGTGTATGACTATGACTACACCGACGACAAGAGTGCAGAAGGTGTGAGCTGCATACGCTTCCGCAAGTCGCCCACCGAGATAGACTATTCCACAGGCGAGGAGAAAGGCGGTGACCATCGTTTCTGGGTAATCTACAGGGAGAATGGCTTGGTGACCAAGATTGTGGTGAAACAGGAGGTAGTGGACTATGTGGCGTTGCAAAACAGCTACGAACCCCGCTACACATACCACTTCAACTATAATGAAGAGGGTGAGCTGACCGAGGTGAAACGCGATGATGTGACCATCGTCAGCCATGTGACATACAAGAGCGGACTACTGTCGGAATACCAGTATGAAGGCAAGCTGCACAAGGCAGTCTATGACTACAGTACATCGCCAGCCCTGCGTGTGGACTGTCTCGATGGCAACATGTCAAGCTATGCGTTCCAGTATGGCGGAGAGGAAATGCTGAATTATTTCTATCTGCCTTGGCTTCCCGCCGTCATTCCCGGCAATGAGGCAGGAATACCTCTCCAGTTCCTCTACTCCAAGTATTTGTTTACACGGTTGGTCAATCCTGCCACAGGCGATGAGGTGTGGAATCACAACTGGCTGTTGGAGGGAAACTCCAACATGACCGAGGCGTCGTGGGATGGTGTGACCTGGACTTACCGATATGTGTTACAATAAAAGGGGGGGGGAATCCTCATTTCCGATTCCTCATTTTAAATCTCTCATTCTTCACTCCTAATATTAAAAAAACATGAGAAGGTTATTATCAATATTCTTTTTGGCAGTTATGGCCATCATTTATGGGGCTAACAACAAGTGTTGGGCAGCGAAGGCACCCACCGACGAACAGCTGAAAGCCTTGTGCCGCGATGCTAACTTCGCCATTCAGTCTGCCACTACCGACGAGGCAAAGAAGACTGCCTTCAGGAACTTGGCAGACAAGTTGGGACAGCAAGCCGACATCGGAAAGATTGCCGATAGTCAGGTAGAGATGCTGTTCGACTTTGGTGGTAATGTCTTGCAACCCTATTTGTCGGAGTGGTTGGCTCCTACTTTGCAGACAAAAGCATCACAGGGCGATGCAGCCTTTGCCTTCTATGCCTGGAAATACATGCCCCGCGAGGATATGTTCCACGTCAGTAAAGAAGAGGTGGAGGGTCTTCGTCTCTTTCTTGACAACAAGGGTGCTGCCAAACTTGTAGCAGAGAGGTCAGAGATGGCGCGCGATGTCATCGGTGGACTTGCCAATTTCAAGGACAGCCATTGGGCAGTTGAGGGGATGGCATCGGTGGTTCTCAGTTTTTTGACTGCCAAGTTGCCCGATAATGCCGTGACTGAGTGTGTCAAGGTGTTTAACTCTGCCATCTATGCCGAGAGCATGGGACGAGAGGTGAAGGAGTCGGTTCGCAAGGCTGTCCTGAAGCAGTATGCCGACCTGCAGGCGCGTTCGGAGAGCGAGCGCATCAAGAAGAACTGTCAGACGCAGATAGACTATCTTAATGGTCCCTTTGCCATGGGTACGCTCGTAGGTGGAAAAGCTCCCAACATTCATTTCGTAAGATACTTTGCGTGGAATGCCGACTCGGTAGCCACACGTGAGGTCAAGGATCTGCAGTCGCTCGTCAACGAGGGGGCTCATCCTGTCGTTATGCTCGACTTCTGGGGTACCAAGTGCGTGCCTTGTCTGCAGTCGTTTCCCGAACTGGCTGACATACAGCAGCACTTCCAGGGACGTAATGTGGTGATTCTCGGCATCACCTCCCTGCAAGGCTACTTTGTGGATAAGCCCAACAACCGTACTGTTCAATGCCGTAACAATCCGGAGAAGGAACTGTCGCTCTTCCCTGCCTATATGAAGGCTATGGGTATGAGTTGGAATGTGGCCGTCAGCGAAGAGGACGTGATGAATACCGACTACGGAGCGCTTGCCATTCCGCATGTGGTGCTCATCGACAAGCAGGGGCGTGTGCGCTACAATGCCCTTGATGCCGAGAAAGAAGAAAAGATACAGCTTATTGAAAAACTATTGAACGAGTAAATAAACACACATTGATTATGAATAAGGCATTTTTAACCGGTATGCTGGCTTTGGCCGCAAGCTATGGCTTTGCTCAGAAGAGTAAGCCCGTTACGATAAACTTCTCTGCACAGGACAAAAGCGTGCAGGAGGTAGAGATTATGTTTGAGGAGACCGATACCATCATCCCACTTACCTTGGTGGGCGATGCAGATGCCACGACAAAGAGTCTGCAAGGCAAGGTGACCTTCCAAATCGACCATCCCACTTATGGACGTGTTGTCTATCGATGGAAGCGTACGCCCATCTATCTGGAACCGGGAAAGGACTTCGATATGGCGTGGGATCTAACCCCTGCTGCCCTTAACGTAGAGGTGACGAGCAAGAAGTCGAAGGTTAATCCTTACCTTAGTGGTGATTTGGTGGTTCCCACCATGGGCGACTTCGGAAAAGGAGCTGACGAGATACTCTCCATCCTTGAGGAATATGTCAACAAGAACTACAAGAAGCTTGAGAGTCAGAAGTTCGACAAGGAATTTGTGGAGAAGGAGAAACTGCGTATTGCCTATCGCATCTATAACTTCCTTTCCGACTTTGCCCAGCAAAAGCCTTGCGACCAACCCGTGTATGACATTCTTGAGGAACTGGCCAGCAAGAGTGATGCCTGGCTCATGCAGATGCCCGAATATAGCAATTTCATGCTGAGTGCCGTGAGTACGCTTGCCTTGCGCGACGAAGACCTGGAGGAGGGTCCCGAAGGACAGACAAAGGCTGTTACCAAGGTACTGGAGTATGCTGCAGCCAAACTGAAGGACAAGTCGCTGAAAGAGTACATCATAGGCACGAATGCCGTGGCTGTCATCAAGAACAATGGCACGAAGGGTGCTGAGCGCATCAAGGAAATCTTTGAGCAGAATGTGTCGGATGCTGAGATAGTTTCTGCTTTCAACGAGGCTTGGAAAGAGGGTAATCTGCTTACCGCTGGTCGCCCTTCACCCGATTTCTCTTTTCTCGACATCAATGGCAAGAACGTCTCGTTGGCCGACCTTCGTGGCAAGTATGTCTATATCGACATCTGGGCTACATGGTGTGTGCCTTGCCGTGGTGAGTTGCCCCATCTCAAGAAGTTGGAAGAGACCTTCAAGGGCATGAACATTGCCTTTGTCAGCATCTCTTGCGACAAGAATAAGGAGAAGTGGGAAAGCTTTGTCAAAGAGCAGCAGATGGGTGGCATACAACTTTGGGGCAACGAGGACAACGACTTCCTGCGTGCCTATCGTGTGCAGACGGTACCTCGATTCATCATGCTCGATCCAGAAGGCCGCATCGTGAATCCCGACATGACCCGTCCCTCCGATCCTCAAACCCTTCAGGCCCTTGGCATGGTGGCCATGCCTGTTGATGAGTAATTTGCAACCTGCGCATTAGGTTTACCCGAGGTTCCTCCACGGTTCTCCACGAATTTGTGTAGGAACCTCGGAGGAACCTCGAGGGATGCGTGTAGCAAAACTATACAAGGTGCATACTACTCCCATTTTCTAAGTAGGGCATTTTTTTCCTAATATTTCCCATCTTTCTAATTAAACCCTTCAGCACTGCATCGAATACTTTACTAGGCATCCCTCTTAGTGTTTTGTACCTTGGCTGCACCTGAAGCTACTGCAGAGAGGGTCTAACCGGTCTAACCTGTCCCAACGTGCGGTGACGTTTTTTTACTTCTTCACGACATCACAAAGCGGCAATCTCTTCCTCACTCAAACCGGTAGCTTCCGAAATCATTTGGGCAGTCATTCCCATCTTCTTCAACTTGAGAGCGGTAGAAAGAATGCCTTCTGTACGGCCTTCGGCACGACCCTCGGCTTTTCCTTTCTGCAGACCTTCAGCAAGACCTTTCTGCATGCCCTCGGCAAGACCTTCGGCTTTGCCTTTCTTCTCGGCCGTGGTGATTACGCTGTACCAATCGCGGAAGTTCTTCAGGCTCTCCTCATAGTCCATGCGTTCCTGTGGGGTGTATTTCGAAGAATCGTCGTTGACATCGGCATAATGGTTCTGGGATTCCGTGAGTGGCATAAGCTTACTGTTTTACATTACGATGCAAAGATAGATAATTTTCACTAACCGCACAAACTTTCCTCTGGAAAAGTGCTTTTTTACCTTTTTGGCCTATTGTTGTCCTATTGATGTCCTACTGTTCGCCTACTGTTCGCCTACGCCGGGGGGAAAGGTGATAGTTCATAGTTATGAGTGCATAGTGCATAGTTTGAGTACATAGTGCACTTCGCGAGTGCATAGTGCTTAGTTATGAATGCAGAAGAACTATGAATTATGACTGCGAAGCTTGATGAGACGCATGTCGAATAACTATGAACTGACCTCCTTTCCTTCACGCTTCACTCACGGTGCGCTCAGGGTGCGCTCACAAAATCGTGGAGAATCGTGAGTGAAAGTAAAGTGCACCTAAAGCGAAGGCTGATACTTCGTCAGGGCATCGTCAAAGTATTCATGCCGGGTGAATACAGCAAGCGTGCCACCCACGAGATGCCGGCGCAACCGCCAGCTGCGGTGCTGACGCATGATGCCCATGATGCTGCTCAACGAAGAGCGAAGGTGCTGAGCATCGGGACTATCGAGCGTAACACTCTCAAGTTGAAACGAATGAAAATGAATGCCCAAATGATTTCGGAAGCCACAGGTTTGAGTAAAGGAGGAGGTTGCTGCCTTGTGACGGCGTTAATGTTACCCTCTCGCTTGCCCCAGCTGAATTATTGAAAGTGGGAGTATCTTTTTTCTCGTTTTGTTTGGAAATGTCGCAGGAATCATCTAATTTTGCAGAAAACAACAAAAAGTCAACCGTTTATGGCACAGCTGTCAAGACACGAGAGCAGATACATCAATCCGATGACGGACTACGGATTCAAGAAAGTGTTTGGTGACGAAGAGGTCATGCGAGCCTTCCTCACCGACCTGCTTGAGCCTAAGTCCCCCATTGCCGGCATCACCTTCCTGGACAAGGACATGGGTGCCGCCTCCGAGTATGAGCGTGGCGTGATATACGACCTGCGCTGCCAGACGGAGGACGGTGGCGAGTTCATCGTGGAGATGCAAAACAGGAGCCAGCTGCACTTCAGCGACCGCATCCTCTTCTACCTCTCACGCTCCTTCTCGTCGCAGGAAGGCAGGGGTGAAGTAGCGTGGAACTACGAGCTGAAGCCCGTCTATGGAATCTTCTTCCTCAACTTCCACCTCAAGGGTTTCAAGCCCATGGCTGTGCGTACGGTGCAGCTGAAGGTGAACGAGACGGGCGAGGTATTCTCCGAGAAGCTGAAAGCCTACACGCTGGAACTCCCCGAGTATCGCAGCTAGCGAGAGGAAGACTGCAAGACAAAGATAGACTACTGGTTGTACAACCTCACAAACTTAGAGACCATGACACAGAACATTCCCTTCCAGGCAGAGCAGCCAGTATTCGGCAAGGTGGGCAACATCTCCGAACTGATACACATGACTCCCGAGGAGCTTGAGAGATATAACATCAGCATCGACTCATACCGCACTAATCTGTCGGTGATGAAAAACGAACGTGCGGAAGGCATTGCCGAAGGTCTGCAGAAAGGACTACAGAAAGGACGTGCTGAAGGACGTGCTGAAGGACGTGCTGAAGGCATTCTTTCTACCGCTCTCAAGTTGAAACGTATGGGAATGACTGCCCAGATGATTTCGGAAGCTACTGACTTGAGCGAAGAGGAGATAGCTGCTTTGTAGGATTAAGTACCTGTCTCTTGACCTGCCCTGAAGCGATTTGGATACTACCCACAATTACGATTACCGAAACACCCCATCACAAAAAGAAAGTGCTGACTCTTACTGAGCCAGCACTTTTGTATTTGCATTCTCCTCTCCTTGCTCACACAAGAAAGCAAGAGGAACTGAATCCCCTCCCTTTTGGGGGGAATTTTAAAAAAGGGCAAAATGTAAGAGAGATGGGGCTGTGGTCGGCGACCGCTGTACGATCGTCCTCCGTCATGAGTATTTCCTCTATCTTCGCCATTGGTTTCTTGTTTTTTGCGTTAACTTGGGGATTAGGCTTGGGAAAGGATGCTAATTCTTGGGGCAAACTGGCCTAACACTTTGACCGTAGTAACGGTTGCCGTAGTCCCAATCCTCGCAGCTCGAATCGAAGTAACGGCCGTACGCGCCGTTCGAGTAGAACGTGTTGAGCTCACTCGACCAGTAGCCGCCGCCCGATCCCACGTCGTTGAGGTCGCTATTGCGGCGAAACCCCGCAGCGGGCAGGAAAATGTAATTGCCCTCATAGCCAGCCTTCTTGCTCGTCACTTTGTATCCATTTACGCCGTTCACAGTCGTCCATTCCCAGTTACAGTTACTGGTGTTGCACAGCTCGTCCTGTTCTGCCTTGGTGGGCATGCGCCAATTGCCGACCCAGTTGGCGGTGGCGGCATCGTCAGCTGCCTCAAGCTGGGTGAGCGTCTTGTACGTATTGCCGTCAACAGTAGTGCCGACATAGGTGCTGCCGCTGTACCATTTTCCTGAGGTCTGATTGTCCGCAAACGTGTACTTGAGGCAACCTGTACTAGCATTGATACTGTGATCCATCCACTTGTAGTCTTCCCAGTCAAAACTGCGACCATCGGTAGTGGTGCCACTCTTGCCATCGGCAGTGCCGGGGCCGTAGCCAGTGGTCTCACCCCAGGCGAAGTACAAGCCATGGTCTTCGGGCTTCTCGGCACCCACGTTGCAGGTAGCCCACAGCACGCTCAGGCCAAGGTCAACGTACTCGTGAGAATCTGCAGCACTACCACCCCCACCCGAACTGCTGCAACTATTTACCTTAGCCTTCAGGTTGGCAAGCGCAGGAACGTCCTGAACCGTCATCTGGTCGTCCTGGTTCACGTCATACACACTACGGGCCTTCAAAGTGTGCTCCTGAACTCCTGCCATGAGCGTCATGACAAAAAACGAAAGGTATAAAAGAAACTTTTTCGGCGCAACCGACAAACCCTGTGGGAAGGGTGCATGGATGCTAACCCCAAAACTTGTTGCTAAACGATACATGATTGCAGAAAAGTTAGTACCTTTGCACTATGAATCATAGCAGCAATATAAATATGTATGAAGGACTTGC
>JAZLKL010000143.1:0-3880 GCA_045597585.1 Bacteroidaceae bacterium
TACAAAAGATTACAGCGACTATCTACTCCAACATGAAGTGATAGTCGCTGTAACTATAGTATATAGGTATTACCACCTGTAGTTTATCGAATGCTTACGTTGGTATTCTCCACTACCTTATATACATACATGACGCGCGCGTACGTGCGAGACCTGCGTCCTATCATCGAACAGGATCTACGTGAGGCCAACAAGTGTAATGTCCTGTATGACCTTACGATGTTAGATCGGAATGGAGAGGAAACCATTTCGACATTTACCGCCGTTTACTGCGAGATTGGGCTCAACCAGTCTGTCAACAACTTCATAGAGACCCATTTTCTCACTACATCAACAAGTCTGCTCTGTTCACGTATAGCAAGCCAGCTTGCCTACTTGGCATGGGCAACAGAAACTGTTTATTTGTCTAAATACGTTGTGTATAGGGATAAGGGTGGAAAGATTGGGGTTCATAGAGAGACACCGCAGAAGATCTCTTCTGACGGCTATGTGCATTATATCATTACCGATCCTGCAAGCTATACAAGGTTCGGAACCATTCTTTCTATTACCGTAACGCTGAATAAACGAAGCTATACGTATTACTACGTAGATGATGACTGTGGCTTCAAGGCATTCTACAAAAATCCCTTCAACGTGCTCGAACTTATTCATCTTCCCGGTGTTACATCCTTGGGAACAAAAATTGAACGCTCGGAGGCTGTTATAATGCACCACACCTCATTCTATGACCAGAGCGTAACTAACGCCTTTGATTTCCAGTCGGCTCCCCTACCCCATACATTAGCCACTCACCCATTGGAACTTGCCACTTCGCAGGGGGTGTACCTAGTGGATCGTGAGTTTGAGGATTTCGATGAATTGCCTCTTATTCTCATTACGGATAGCGATATTTCTGCCTCAAATTCACGCGGCGAGCTTTCCACCATCAAGTTTACCTATCGCTATGACGATGACGTTATCCATACCCATATTCCGGATGATCCCGGTCAGCCGTTCAACAGTGTTTACCAACTTCCCTATACCTAATGCAAAAGATACATATCTCCACCCTACGCAACATCCTGGCAGCACCTGACCCTGTAGATCTCAAGGTCTGGGCTGCTGTCGGACGCATCCTGGAATACAGGAATGTCGTACCACTTCACTACAACTTCTACGAAGGCACGCGCACAATCAAGTTGCTTGGCTCACGGCAGTATCGTTTGATCAGAGACGTGTGCGTGCTGAGCGTTAATGACTGCGAAGTCTATATGTTGCAAAAGGCTCCCTTCATCAATATTGGGAGCCTTTTATCATTTTACAGTAATTTCTTGTATTCCTCAACGTATGCTTTAAGTTCGGGGCAATCAAGGATGGCAATGTGATTGACCAGTCCGACATAGAAGCGGCCAATGCCGTATATGCTATATACATTGGTAGTATAGTACCATACGGACGGATCCTTCTTATCGGCCACCAGGTCCTTCTCTGATGCTGGGTATTCCTCCACCAACAGGTTCTTAGCCATCATATCAAGCTGCAAGCTGACAGAGATAGGCTTTGTTCCAGACATGTGGAAAGCATCCACGTCAATCTTTTTGTGTGAGAGGGAGAATTTCCAGTCCTCATCAAGAATCTCCACCCAACCAATACGGTTGATATTAAACACTTTCAGCTTCTCCGCAGAAGCCGTGTTGCGGTCGTAACACATCACAAGGTTATCATCGGGGCGCACCTCGTATGCTTCCACGTAGCGGTCTTTCATTGTACCGCTGTTGGAAGACGAGTAGTTGTGCAGGATGACACACTTCTTCTGCGAGCAAGCATGCTGGAGTCGTGAAATGGCTGCTGCTTTGTCTTTGTCCTTGAATACCTTCTGCGCTACCATCTCCAAACGCAATTTCTCTGGCATGACACGTGACTCAGCATTGATGCGCAGATAGGCTGTTCCATTGAGCTCTACCACACGATATGGGTGTGGTTCTACATGAATGGCCACAACCTGGTTCTCGTATAAAGGCTCCATTCGCAGATATACGATACCATCGACATCAAAATAGTGCTTTGCACGATCCTGAATGTGACGGATGTAATCATCCATAGTGAACTTCCGCAGGAACTTCATATCGTTCTCAACGCCAGTGATGTAACCTTGGTCATTGACACCAAGGTAGAGCGTGCCGCCCGTGGTTGAATTAAGGAAGGCACAAATTCCACGGAAGACGTTAACCTCCTGCTCCGTCTGATTGGGCTGCATGTTGTTAGCGGATGGATAGACGATAGAGGTCTTGAACTCTACGGTACCGCTCTCCATACCGAGATAGGTGCCGGTATCGGCTTCAAGGTCGGTGTCACTCTCCGTTTCAAGCGATAATGTACGGATGATTTCGCGTTTGATGACGTTGATAGTTGCCTCTGACAACGTACCGTGCATCGAGTTGGCCATCTGTATAAGACGGGCTAAACGTGCTATCATCGGCAAGCTGCTTTCGTAGTCACGAATGGCTCCTGCCAAGACATTACTATTTTCACGCTTGCCGTACTCCTTCAGCAGTTGCACAATGGCAAGACGAACTAATGTGTCATAGGCATTAGCATATTCCTTCTCGGGTACAAGGTTGATATCCGAAAAAGGCTCATTGTTGACGAACTGTACCAGAACCCTCAGATAGGTCGAAGAGAAATTAATGTAGGAGGATGCCAGTTCATCACCAGTCATCTCAGCCATGACACGAGCGTTGGCAAGAAAGCAAAAGCGCTCGGATGGCTTAAGCTGTGTGCGCTGATGTTCATAGAAAAGATGGGTGAGCAACCGCAGCACATCGGGGTCAAGTCCATCCTTCTTCTTCTCTTCTTCTGGTACTTCTACTGACTCTGTAAATGCCACTATGGTATCGCGTTGTATCTCATTGGGGATAATCGGATCTTCAGTCCTGTCAGCACGCTCAATGATGTTGGTCAGAATCTTGCCATACATCGCACCAGTGCTATATTCTGTGATTTGCAGGTAGGCATGGTCACCTATCTGATAGTCATCCGTGAGACGGCTATATAAAGGTGTACCCATGCCGTTAATCCAAATCAAGGAATTAACATTCTTGCATAACACACATGCAAGTGTCTCATCATAACCAAACTGGTTTCTGCAGTCTTCAACCACAAAACGTATAAAGGTTTCTTCTATATCGAAATAGCCCTTTGCCGTGTCTTTTACCTTACCTCGCAGATAATCTCCTTCACGCAAGTACTTGGCAAAATCTGCTGTGTAGTAATACAGAATGTTCGGACGAGAGAAACGGATGGTACCTTCCATACGGTCGTACTTGTCGCCAATCGTTTCCACATGTATGGTGCCATCATGTGTAATACTGCTAATGCGCAGGACAACCTCGTCCCCCACACCATGGGCAGGTTTAACAAGCTTCTGTACCTTCTTTTGTGTCTGCCATAGTTGCAAGATAAAGTCCTTCAGATATTCATCCATCTTGGGCAAACTCTTTTCATCGGCTTGCTTCAGTTTCTCACTGCTTGTTGTACGCAAAGCTACACCCATTTTCGTGTCCATAGAATTGGAACCTGTATTTAGCAAACTTTTGGCTTTTGCCCCTTGCTCACATGTCAGATAGAGTCCCTGGGGCGTAAGCATGGCTGTACCATACTTTTCGTATAACAAGGGTTCTTTCAGGACACCATAGAATTTACTGTGATGAATTACATTAAAAGTAAATAGTTCTATCTTAAATTCTATGATGTCTTGCCATGTGAAGCCCTGATTTGTGATGGCCAAACACTTTAATCGCTCTGATATCTTTTGTAATAGCTCCTCGGCAAATTTGGGCAGAAGCATCTTTAATTCACTTAACATGGCGATGTAGGCCGACAGTGCAAGCGGTGTTTG
>JAZLKL010000144.1:0-26070 GCA_045597585.1 Bacteroidaceae bacterium
GACTAAAGCCTAACGATTATCATTTCTCTATGGTTAGTGGTACACTTTTCAATTATTAGGGGTGGTACACTTTTAAGTTACAATCTACATACTAAATAAGTGATCAAAAATTATTATTATAATAGATGCGCTCTATTTTTCTGCAGATTTTGTGCTTATTTCGGCTTTTGACGACGGTCAAAATACAGAGTGTAGCGGGCTACATGACTTTCGCCTACGGGACGAAAGTAGAGAATAAGTGCAAAAGGTGTGAAAAAGAGAGTGCGTATATTATAAAAGTTCACTTACTTAGAGTCTATCTAGCGATTGAGTTGGCCAGGACCTAAAACGTTATCGCAACGACATTCCCAAGATGCAGCACTCCACCCAGCGTCAGAAAAGACTGTGGGCGGAGTGCTTAGCTAATTCTTCATTTGTGAGCATCAAGAACCCAAGAAAAAATTGTATCTTTGCAGTACGAAAAAACAAGATATAATATTGTAGAATAAAGCAGATATCACTTCTTTTTCATTTTTTCTGAAAAAAACTTGCCCATAGGGGTATTGAAAAGGAGCACTTGCGTGTTATATAGGTAAAGAAACCACAAAAGAATGGACTACAGCGAACAACATTTCGAATCCATATACAAGGCTAACTACCGACAAATGTATCGTGTGGCCTTCTCCGTCCTGGGAGATGTGGAGGATGCACGCGATGCCGTCAGTCAGGTGTTTGCGCTGGTGTGGCAACGAAAACCGCAGATAGAGGAAGATAGTATGACAGCCTACCTGCTGACCATCGTCCGCAATCGGTGCCTCAACATCAAGAGAGACAAAAGGTTGCGAGTAGGTATCGATACCAAGATAGCCAATGAAGACACGCAGCAAGTAGCAGAGCATAACGAGCTGATGGACGAACTTCAGCGCGTCATCCGCGAGAATCTCTCGCTGCAGGATCAGCGCATACTGGACCTTCGCTACGGCAACAACCTGTCCTATGAAGAGACAGCACAGACCCTGGGCATCAGCACCTCAGCCGTCAACAAGCATGTGACAAAATCATTCAACAAGATAAGAGCGCTCCTAAAAATAGTAAGCCCCAGCCCGTCTTCCTCAAAGAGAAGAAAAGGAAAATAAGGGGAATTAAAATTATATGGTTCAAGTATGAAAAACGAAGAAGTTGATAAGAAGATAGGCATGCCCGATGTGGATGCCGAATGGAAGAGATTCCGGAAGGAAGTGATAATGGCACCTTCCAATGTTCATAGTGGAATGTCCTTGCACAAGATTGCAGCCATTCTGGTGGTAGCCCTTATGCTTACCGGCCTCGGCTATGCCGCCGTGCGTACCTCATTCTTCACGCAAGGCTGGAACGAAGACGTTGAGCAAGCAACAGAAGAAACATCAACGGCCAATGCCAACCAGAATACTCCTCATCTCGGGGAGGTCGTGAAGGGGGCTGGACAACTTGATTCCCTTGTTCTCTTTAATGACGTGTGTCTTGACTCCATCATGATGCACATCAACCAGTATTATAAGGTGGAGAGTCGTTTTGCAGATGATAATCTGCGCTCCGTCCGCCTCCTCTTCAAGTGGAACAGACAGCACAGCCTGGACGAGGTGCTACAACGTTTGAATGGCTTTGAGCGTTTCCAGATACGCCGAGAGGAGAACAACCTGATTGTTGAACAGCCACAGGCAAAACAGTAAGTGAGATGAGACGTACGATTCTTTGCCTTCTGGCTCTGCTATTCAGTGTGGCAGGCCAAGCCCAGCGCATCACGGTTTCATTCAAAGACACGCCTCTGCCAAAAGTGTTAGAGCAACTAACCCTGTTGCAGCATGACTACGAGATTTTGGCCATCAACAACGACCTGGAAAACTTCGTCATCACGGCCGACATCGTTGACAAGACCGTCCCCGAAGCCTTGGAGCAGATTACGGCCTTCTATCCCATACGTTGTGTCATCAAGGATCATATCATCCACGTTGAGGCACTTCGCAAACACGACAATCAGTACCGTGGCACGGTGGTGGGGCAGGACAGCATTCCGCTGCCATATGCCAAGGTAACTGTCTATAACCCAGCCGACAGCACCGTACTGCAAGAGGCTGCATGCAGCAATGCAGGCGTCTTCGTTGTGCCTTGCACGGAAGTCGATGTGCTCATCCGCCTCACCCACGTGGCGCACGACACGCTGTGGGTGCGTCCCACGCAGAGCGACCTGGGAACCATCACGCTTAAGGAGCATAACACGCAAATGGAAACAACGACCGTGGTGGCTCCACCTTGGACGGGCAGGAGCATAACACTCTCGTTCCAGTTCATCGACTCGTTCACATCGATGGACCTGCCTATTAGCAAAATAAGAGAGGTTCAAAAATTGGTTGCAGAGAGTGATACGACCAAGGAATACCCTGTATGGTTGGCAGATACTTACAATGGTGCATCGCATGTTACCAACTATCGCTTCGATGTTCCTGCTCGCCCTGGTGACTATATTCTGACTGTACGCTATGAGGGTTATGAACCTCTGCGGATGCCTTACCATGTGGGAAAGACAGGGCGTAGAAATAAGATAGACGAAACAATCCGCATGAAACGCTTGATGCCAAAATCTACAAAACAGTATGTCGAAGACCCAGATGGCGACATCATCGTGGACGGCAAACGCATGCGTGAAGTGGTTGTTGCAGCCACCAAAGTGAAGATGTATTACAAGGGTGACACCATCGTCTATAATGCCGATGCCTTCACGCTGCCCGATGGTTCCATGCTGGAGGACGTGCTGAAAGCGATGCCTGGTGTGGAGGTCAACGGCAATGGCGAGATAAAGGTAAACGGCCGCAAGGTGGATGTGCTGCAACTGGACGGCAAGGACCTGCTCAGCGGTGGCACCGAGATGCTGCTGAAGAACCTGCCTCACTATACCGTGGATCAGGTGAAGATCTTCGAGCAGGATGAACTGGGCGCACGACTGGTAGGTGCTCATTCCATGGAGAAAGAGTACACCATGAATGTGACGTTGAAGAAGCAGTATAAGATAGGTTGGCTGGGCGAGATTGAGATGGCTGGTGGCGTGCCCACAAGCAGCCCCCCTAGCCCCCGAGGGGGAATAATAACAAAAGAGGATGATGCGCGCTACCAGGCTCGTGCCTTTGTGACACGCTTCTCAGAGCAGTCACGTCTGATGGTTTCTGCCATGTCCAACAACATCAACAACAACAGCTTTAACAACAGAGAATCGTGGGACGATGATGACATAATCCCCACAGATTTGCAGCGCCACAATTACCTGTCGCTGATGTTCAGTGTCTATGACCGTCAGGAACGCTACGAGGACAATGTCTTCCTAAGTAGCAGGTGGACGCGTACAGAGTCGGAGAGCCGCCAATCTTCAATCACCTATCTGACCCACGGCGACACATGGTCACGACTGCACCAGACTGGGCTGAGCAACAATCTCGCAGGCTATTTCTGCAACCGCTTCGTCCTCAAGAAGCCCTTTGCCCTCCAGCTCATTACCGAACTCAATTACAACCATCGCGAGAGCAACGGTCTCAGCCGGTCGGCGCAGTTCAATGCCGATCCTTCGTCCTACGGCGATGTGGTGGCGGTGATGGACTCACTGATGCAGAATCCCTTCCAATCTGGCATCTCCAGCATTACCCTCAGCAAGAGTCGTTCGGAGAGTCTGCAGAACGGTACCGACTGGAGCTTTAAGCAGGAAGTCAGCTACAACAAGAAGACAGCCTCAGGCGATCGTCTTTACATCTCTCCCGTCTTCATGCATAAGCAGCAGAGTGGCACAGAGCACAATGCCTACCAGTTGGACTACATCCAGGGGCAGGGTCAGAACGACTACCGTCATCGCTACAATTTGTCGCCAAGTCATAGTAACCGATTCGAACTGCACGCGAATTACACTTACAATATCCACAGCGAGCTGGCCGTCTTCTTTGGAAACAACCTCATTTGGAATCAGGCACATAAAGAGCATGAACGATACCGACTGGATCAGACAAGCGGATGGTCAGCAGACAAAGCATTGGGGGCACTACCATCCACGCGACAGCTCCTTATGCAAGGTTTTGACCGCCAGAACTCGTATGTCGAAGACCAGAGCAAATTGTCAAGCCGTTACTTTGTCAACTTGAGATATAAACATAACCGTGGCAGCATTCGTAATGAACTCAGCCTGTTTCCTGCCGTGACAATATGGAACGAGCGCGAAAAATATCATCGTGATGCACTTGACACTTGCTTTAGCCGCAGATTGGTGATGCCCGAATTGCAAGCCATGTTCGATAACAATATGAAGAGGAAAAACGATGATGGTCTCAATCTCGATCGTAGGTATGGTGTATGGTACGACTTTCGCGGCAAAGCTCCAGACATGCAGATGTTGCTACCTGTGCGCGATGCTTACAATCCGCAGGCCATCACGTTGGGCAATCCCCATCTGCACCGCTCGTACGACCATAGCCTTACCACTCAATTCGACTATAATCGATACCGAAACTGGGATGCCGATGGCATTTACGAGCACATGAGAGCTACCTTCAACGTGCAGCAGAATGCCATTGCTACGGGCTACTCTTACAATCCCACCACAGGTGTCTATACCTACCAGCCCACCAACGTCAATGGCAATTGGCAGGCCAACATCTATTGGGCGCACCATCATTTTCTAAGCAAAGTATTTGGCTACGATATTATGAACGGCTATACCTATCGTCATAGTGTGGATCTGATTGGTGGTGAGCGCAGCACGGTCAATTCACAGACGGTTGAACCATCATTGGAATTCCTGTACAGGCCAAACAGCGAGAATCAGATAACGCTGACCGGTACATGGAACTGGACACGCTATGACAGCCAGCGCCCCGGCTTCACCACTCGCTCCACGCTCAACCATCAGTACGTGCTTCGTGGCCAGTGCCAGCTGCCGCTCAGCATCCAGCTGGTCACCGATCTCGGCCTCTACGTCCGCAGCGGTTACGACACCCCCTCCATGAACACCGCCGACTGGGTGTGGAACGCCTCCCTCTCCCGTTCATTCTGGAAAGAGAAACTCTTGCTGAAGGTCACCGGCTATGACATCCTGCAGCAGATCAACAGCATCACGCAAGACTACAACAGCCAGGGTCGCACCGAGACGTGGGTACGCTCCATCCCCAGCTATGTCATGGCCACGCTGACCTACAAGTTCCATGTAGCGCCAAAGGCAAAGAATAAGTGAGAACATAGATACTCGTGTATGTATTTCAATTTTTAAAAGTTTTAGGCTGAAAACTTCCAAAAGTTCCCAATTATGCTATAGTGCATTTATTGACAATAGATTACATAGGGAACTTTTTTATCGAGAAATGGCATCAAAAGTTCCTTGGTGGCTAAAAGGGTTGCCTAAAAGCCGTTTTTGTCCTTCCTCAGCAGAAGGTGGATTCCTACACACTGCACCCGAGGATCCCCCGAGGTTCCTACACAAATTCGTGGAGAACCGTGGAGGAACGTCGAGGGAAAGTAATGGGAAAACCGTGGGGAAAGATGGTGCTATCCCAAATAAAACAATAAATCAACCAATAGGATAGCAAACTCTTATAACATAATTTGGTAGTTTCGTGATAATGTGTTACTTTTGCATTGGCAATGCATTAACGACCAATCTTTGCCAAGAGAAAAATAAAGTTCCTACCAGAAAATGCCATAAGAGAAAACCAAAATACGACAAACCTAATGAAAAGCGTTTCCAAAAGAATACTATCGCTCATTGGATTCTTCATGTCCGTACATGTATGGGCGCAGACAGAGACCCACTACCTCATACACAGCAGTGGCAATGTGCTGGGGTGCGGTACTGACAACCGTGCCGTACTAAAGGCAGCCAATGACAAATCGCTTCAAGCACTCCGCTTTGAAAGGCAGAGTGATGGCAGCTACCTCATCTCGATAGAGGACAACAATGCCAACCGGCTCTATCTGAGCCTGGGCACCAGCAACGGATGGAGCACCTTCTTCCTGAAGGATGCCAACACCAACCGCGCTCGCTACACGCTGGAGAAAAACGGCCAATACACCAAGCTGAAAAATGCCAATACGGGCAAGTATCTGGGCACTGATGACAACAATGCCGGGTCAAGTACCTTCTCGGACAAGTCGGGCTCGGACACCAAGCATCTGTGGGTTATGGCCGATGAACCAACCTATGAGATTCCCGTCGATACCATATCCTACCCCATTGTGGTAGATGCCAAGCGACAGCAAAACGAAGGCTGGGGCGTAAGCCTGTGCTGGTGGGCTGGCCAATGTGGCAAGTGGAGCGACAAGAAGATTGACCAACTGGTAGAATGGATGGTAAGCCCTACAGGATTGAACTGGAACCTATTCCGCTACAACATTGGCGGTGGCGACGACCCCAACTGGAAAAACTGCACCCAGCACCACATGGACGCAGGCAAGGGACGCAGAGCCGAGATGGAAGGATTCCAGGACGAGCGAGGAGGAGTATACCATTGGGAACGCGACGAGGCACAGCGTAAGATTATGCTAAAGATCAAAGAGAAACGTCCCGATGCCGTGTTCGAGGCCTTCAGCAACAGCGCTCCATGGTGGATGACCGTAAGCGGTTGCGTAGCAGGCAATGCCGAAGGTGGAAAAGACAATCTGAAGAAAGAATACTATGAAGATTTTGCCGACTACCTGGTGGCAGTATGCAAGCACTACAAGGAGGAGTACGGCATAGAGTTCAAGACCCTGGAGCCCTTCAACGAGGCCATGACAAGCTACTGGCATAAGAGTGGTGCACAGGAGGGATGCCACTTTAGCGTGGCCAGCGAAATTGCCTTCCTCAAGGTATTGGCCCCCAAACTGAAAGCCAGTGGCCTGAACACCAAGATCAGCGCCAGCGATGAGACCAGCGTGATGGATGCCCTCGGATCGATGCGCGAGATGATGAAAGACGGCATTGCCAACGAGGTGGCACAGTTTAACACCCACACCTATGGAGCCAGCCATGCGGCACGCAGTCAGTTTGGCTCGCTGTCGAGAGCTGCCGGAAAGGTATGCTGGATGAGCGAGACAGGAGCCGGTGGCACGGGCATTGGAGGCAATCTGAGCATGACGCAACGCCTCTTTGATGACGTACGCTACATCTGTCCCGACGCATGGATAGACTGGCAGTACATGGAGGAAGCCAACGACCAATGGTGCTTCGTGAAAGGCAGTTTTGCCAATGCCACCGTCAACAAGGTAAAGAACTACTATGTGCGCCAACAGGTCACAAGATTCATACCTTCGGGCTATACTTTCGTTACAAGCCTGAACGAGCAGTCGCTTTCAGCCATCAACCCCAGTGGCGACACCCTGGTGGTGGCCCTGCTCAACACGGGCACGGAAACATACCACCGCATCAGCCTGCCCATGGCAAAGGTGGACGGAGAAGTAACAGCATGGCGAACCAGTAATGCAGAATCGCTGAAAAGCATCTCGGCAAGTACTATAATAAAAGAGGAGAGCGACAGCGTGCTGATAGTCAAGTTGCCAGAGGCCAGCCTCACGACATTGATTATACCCATCTATACCAATATGGAAGAGAGCGAGGAACTCGTGGCAGGCGATACCTACCTCATCATTCCACAAAGCAATGCCACCCAGGCCGTGGGAGTTGTGGGAACAGGTGTGAAATTGGTGACCATTGACGCCAACGACCCCTCTCAGCAATGGATTCCCGAAGAAGATGCAAGCGGAAGCCTTCGCCTAAAGAACGGAAAAGGTCAATATGTTACCACCAGCAGTTCGTATGCCTTATCGCTGAGCAATACCAACAAGAGCAAAACACAGTTGTTTGATATTGACAAAGTGGACGGAATATACTCCCGTATCATACTGCATGACGATGCCAATCATCGTGGATGGGACCTCCAGGGGGCCACATCGGTAAGCGGAACTCCCTTAGGACTATGGGCTTACGGCACATCTGCCGATGCTGATACCCGTCAATTCCAGTTTGTACGCATCAAGAGCGCAGAAGAGGTTGCCGACGGTATTAGCGACATTATTGATGCGGAGAACGTAACAAATAACCCACATACGGAGGAACTTCAGGAAAGGTGTGCAATCTATGACCTTTCGGGTCGTAAGGTGACATCAACAACCTTGAAGAAGGGAATCTACATAAAAGGTGGGAAAAAGGTGACGTATTAAACCATGTGCCCCGTGATGTAGTGCCAAAAGGTGGGAAAAAGATGACGTATGGGTGAATATGGTCACTAAATGCACACCAATTGGGGCCATACAAAAGGATGCGAAGCACAAGTAAAGAGGAAATGTCACTAAATGCACACCTTTTGAAAGGTACAAATCGCGGGTTAGGTAACGAAATGCACACCTTGAAATGCGGAATCGTCACTCTTTGCACACCAAAGTACTGTCCCTGCCCACCAGTAAAAAGGTGGAACGTCACTAAATGCACACGTTAAAGTGCCCGTAAAAGGTAACGAAATGCACACTTAATGGCGTGGAACAAGTTTAAAAACAATCATAACCAACTAATAAATAACCATTTAAAGTACTAAACTAATGAAAAAGAACAAATTTGACGGTTTTTCACGCAGATTGAGGGGACGCCTTAACCTCCGATGGAAAGGTGTGCTTATGGTTACCTTAGCTGTAAATGCCAGTTCACAAGCACAAGAGGTAACCTTTTTCACACCACGTACCGTGCGTATTGTAAAGCAAGCTCCCGATACAAGTAAGGAGACAGGACTCTCACTTGTGGTGACTGCCCAACCCCAAAACATAAAAATTACAGAAAATACGGTGGGAAACGTCACAACTTACACATCTTCCGAACTTATCGTGACGGTTGACAAAGGTGGGCAAACCGTTACCTTCTCGGACAAGAACGGTAAAATACTGATGCAAGAGGGTAAGTGTGCCTTCAATGTGATAAATGACGGTCCTGACAAAGGACGCTACAAGGTAAAGCAAGCCTACATGCTCGACAAGGACGAACCCATCTATGGCGTAGGTCTGTTGCAAAACGAGAAAATGTCGCAAAGAGGTGAGCATCGTCTGATGGTACAGTCGAACCTGGAAGACTATGCACACTTCTGGCAAAGCATCAAGGGCTACGGCGTGTATTGGGACAACTACTCGCCCACCCGCATCGATGACGGCAACGAGGGATTGCAATGGGAGAGTCAGGTAGGCACAAAGGTTGACTACTATTTTATGTATGGTGGCAACGCCGATGGCGTAATCAAGGAGATGCGCTCTTTAACCGGCAAGGTGCCCATGTTGCCCCTCTGGACCTACGGTTTTCACCAAAGCCGTGAACGATATAAGACCAGCAAGGAGTTGCTTGAAGTGGTGGACACTTACAAGAAGACAGGCGTACCCTTTGACGGCATCATCCAGGACTGGCAGTATTGGGGCAACAATTACCTTTGGAATGCCATGGAGTTTCTTAATGACGACTTCCGCGACTATCGACGCATGATTGACCATGTGCATGGTCTTGGTAAGCACATGAGCATCAGCATCTGGGCAAGCTTCGGACCTCAAACCAAGGCTTACAGAGAACTGAAGGAAAAGGGATTGCTCTACAGCTTTGAGACTTGGCCACAAAGTGGTTTACCCGACTGGCCACCTCGTATGGACTATCCCAGTGGAGTGGTTTGCTATGATCCTTACAGCCAAGAAGCACGCGACATATACTGGAACAACCTGAAACGCCTGAAAGAAGCTGGTGTGGATGCCTGGTGGATGGACTCAACCGACCCCGACCATCACTCATATAAGGAAAGCGACCTCGACGAGGTACGCCCCATCACCAACCCTGTAACGGGTAAGGACTATATGGGTTCATATCGCTCTGTTCGCAACGCCTTCCCATTATGTACCGTGGAAGGAATCTACAACAAACAACGTGCAGAATACCCCAACCAGCGTGTGTTCATCCTCACTCGAAGCTACTTTGCCGGACAGCAACGTACAGGTGCCAACACATGGAGTGGCGACGTCAGTTCATCGTGGGACAGCTTCCGCAAGCAGGTTCCCATCTGCCTGAACTACACACTTACCGCCAACCCCAACGTAAACACCGACCTGGGCGGCTTCTTTGCCAATGCCTACAACAAGTCGTTTGGCGATAACTCAGCCACAAGAAATCCCCTGTATCAAGAACTTTATATTCGATGGATGCAGTTCGGAACCTTCTGCCCTATGATGCGAAGCCATGGTACAGAAGTATTCCGTGAACTCTATTATTTCGGAAAGGCCGGTGAGCCAGTCTATGACGCACTTCTGGATGCAGTAAAACTGCGCTATCAGATTTTGCCCTACATCTATAGTCAGAGCTGGCAGGTAAGTCAGAATGACGACTCATTCATGCGTGCCTTGATGATGGACTTCCCCGAAGACAAGGAAGCATGGAACAACAACCGAGAGTACATGTTTGGTCCTGCCTTCTTGGTTTGCCCTGTGGTGAACGCGCTTTATACCCCCGAGACAGCCAATACCACCGACCCCATTTCGGGATGGGACAACAACAAGAAGAGCCTGTATCAGGAAGGATTCAAAGTAGATTGGAAAGAAAACAAAAAATACGAAGTTTACCTACCCGCATTTGAGCACAAGACAAAGGGCAAGGGTGTAACCAAAGCTGGTGCCTTCTACAACTTCTACACAGGCGAGCGCCTGTCGAGTGGAAAGAAATGGACGGTCGATGCTCCTATCGGTCGCATGCCACTCTTCGTTCGCGAAGGTAGTATTGTTCCCATGTGCATGGCCAATGTTGATCATGCCAACATAGCAGATTGGAAGGAACTTACTATTGCAGTTTATCCTGGTGCAGATGCCAGTTTCACCCTCTATGAGGACGAAGGCGACGGATATGGCTATGAAAAGGGACTGCGCTCTACTATCAACCTGACATGGTCGGAAAAGGGTCATACCCTGACCATCGGTCAGCGCCAGGGCACTTTCCCAGGAATGTTGCAGCAGCGTCAGTTTACCGTGAAACTGCCAGATGGAACCTCACGCACCGTAAACTACAACGGCAAGAAGATAAGCGTAAAGCTTTAGTTTGACATAATCCAAAAACAAACAAAGGTTAGCGGACAAAAAGTCATCTATAACGAAAATGAATAATGATATGTTAGGACGAGCATCTTTGTTGCTCGGAGACAAAGTAATGACACGCATCAATGAGGTGCGTGTCATCATCTTTGGTGTAGGAGGTGTGGGCTCATGGTGCGCAGAAAGCCTCGTTCGCACAGGCATACGCCATCTCACCATAGTGGACAACGATGTGGTGTGCGAGACAAACCGGAACCGACAATTGATGGCCACAAGCAAAACCGTAGGACAGGTGAAGGTGCTGGCCATGAAAGAGCGACTACTTGAAATCAATCCAGAAGCAGAGATTGAAGCCAAGGCCATGGTATACAACCAAGAAACAGCATCGGAGTTTCATCTCGAAAACTATGACTTCGTAATTGATGCCATTGATTCGTTGCAAGACAAGGCACACCTCATTCTGCATGCTACGTCGCTGAAAAATGTAACGCTCTTCTCCAGCATGGGTGCAGCACTCCGAATCGACCCTTTCAAGGTTCGCAAAGCAGAATTCTGGAATGTACAAAACGATGCACTGGCACGTGCTCTGCGTAACCGCTTTAAACGCAACAAGACATTTCCTTCACGGAAATTCCAATGTGTATATAGCGAGGAACCTGCACTCTGTAATCAAGGTGAAACAGATGAAAAATGCCCCGAAAACAAGGCACGAGTGAATGGTTCGCTAAGTCACATCACAGCCACATTTGGATTTGCACTAGCTGGTCTTGTGATTGAGAATATTTACAAGGAATTGAAAATATCTTAAAATACACACAATAGCAAAAATACTGTTTGTCAACACATTTACTCTATGGTTAAAATTCACAAGTTGTTCAATACCTACATCTGGCTGTTAGATGTAATCTTCAGATACGGGCCCATCTCACAGAAGGAAATAAACCAAAAGTGGGTACTTACAGAGATGAGCGAAGGAATAGCCATCCCACGGTCAACCTTCTACAAGACACTTGATGCCATTGAAGAAACATTTGGTGTGAAAATAGTGTGTGACTTTCGCAACGAAAACAAATATAGTGTGGCAGACAGCAAATCGCTCACGCAAAACACCATGGCAAGATGGTTGCTTAGCACCATGAGCGTGGCAGGAGTAGTCAGGGAATCCAAAAACCTACAAGACAGAATCCTGCTGGAACAAGTTCCTTCTGGCGACATGCTATTGACAGAAATAACACGTGCCATGGAGCACAAAGTAACAATTGTAATACGTTACCGAAAGTTTATCGATGCAGAAGCCTACGAGACAGAACTTGAACCTTACTGCCTAAAGCTTTTCCGCCAACGATGGTATTTGCTGGCTCGCAGAACGGATAGAGAATACCTTGCCATCTATGCACTCGACAGAATGGAAATGGCACAAGAGACAAAGACAAAATTCAACCTGCCTGATGATTTTGACGCAAACAATCATTTTATCAACCTATTTGGTGTATTCCAACCTCAAGACAAAGAGGAAAAGCCGCAAATAATCAAAATTCGCACCTACAACGGAGAATGGAACTATATGAACACGCTTCCATTACATCCAAGCCAAAAAGAAGTGAGTAGGACAAATGAATATCATGACTATACTCTACGTATTCATCCTACTTACGACTTCAAAATGGAAGTACTATCAAGAGGTAAAAACATAGAGATATTGGAACCTGAGACTCTCAGAAACGAAATCATCGAAATGTTGCAAGATACAATAAACAGATACAACAAATAAAAGTCATCCTCCAAAAGCGACATGCGAACCTACATAGCCATCGACTTGAAATCTTTCTACGCATCTGTTGAATGCGTAGCGAGGGACTTAAATCCTCTTACAACAAACCTTCTGGTAGCGGATGCAAGTCGTACAGACAAGACAATCTGTCTGGCCGTCTCGCCCTCGCTAAAAAGTTACGGCATTGGAGGAAGAGCAAGACTGTTTGAAGCACGCCAACGTATCAAGGAAGTAAACCAAGAAAGATTGGAAAAAGCTCCATACCACATGCTTACAAAAGAGTCTTTCAAGGACGAAGAACTGAAAGAACACCCCGACTGGGCAGTAAGCTTTATAGTAGCACCTCCACGCATGGCATTGTATATGGAAACAAGTGCCAAAATCAACAGTATCTATATGAAATATATATCTGCAGAAGACATTCATATATATAGTGTTGACGAGGTTTTCATCGATGCTACCGACTATCTGAAGATTTACAAGAAAACAGCACACGAACTGGCAGAGATGCTCATCAAGAAGGTACTTGAAGAAACCGGCGTCACAGCCACGGCAGGCATAGGCACAAACCTCTATCTGTGCAAAGTAGCAATGGACATTGTAGCCAAGCACATCCCCGCTGACAAAGATGGAGTACGTATAGCCGAATTAAACGAAAAGAGCTATCGTGAAAAGCTCTGGGATCACAAGCCACTCACAAGTTTCTGGCAAATAGGAAAAGGAGTTGCAGAAAGATTGGCCCCCTTCGGCATTGACACTATGGGAAAACTGGCTCGTATGTCAGAACAAAACGAAGAAAGACTCTACAAAATGTTTGGAATACATGCAGAAGTCCTCATAGATCATGCATGGGGGTGGGAACCCTGCACTATGCAAGAAATAAAATCATATAAACCCTCCACACATTCAGTCAGCAGAGGACAAGTGCTAACCTGTCCTTACGACTTTCAAAAAACACGTGTAGTAATGCGTGAGATGGTAGATGCCATTTGTTTGACGCTGGCAAGCAAAAACTTGGAAACAAAGAAACTAACCATCTATGTAAGCTATGACAGAGAGAGCCTTACCAATCCTGAAATAGCCGAAAAATACACGGGTGTGGTTGCCTACGACTTCTACGGAAGACCCGTACCCAAACACGCACAAGGAACAGCACGACTTAAAGAATACACCACCCTGGAGAATGAGATTGCAGAGGCCGTGATGCGTACCTTCGACCAAGTCGTTAATCCTGACCTATTGATAAGAAGGCTTAACATAAGCGCTGACGAAGTAAGGATAAAAGGCCAACATCAAGTGACAAAGAAAAAAGCACCCATGCAACTTGACCTCTTCTCCGAGCTTGAAAGACAAGAAGAAGAGGATAAAGACAAAAAAGAGAAAAGGGAAAAAGAGAAAAAAGTGCAGGAGACTCTGCTAAACATCAAAACAAAGTATGGTGCAAATGCCATACTCAAGGGGTTAAACTTCTCGGAAGGTGCTACCGCCATAGAACGAAATAAGCAAATAGGCGGACACAAAGCCTAACCTAACAAAAAAAGCCAAAATGTCTTGGGCATACAGAAAAGCATGTATGACAAGAACATAAAACCAAAATACCCTAAAAGCATCTACAAAAGTTTGTGAAACAAAAATTATAATCCCCTGAGTATATGGAAAAATTTGTGAGTCAAGGGCAAAGAAAGATTCACTTGCGGTAATTGGCCCAAAATTTTCTTCTTTTTAAGTACTCCGCATCATGCTGATGCGAATAAGCCTCTCTCTCAAAACTGATATTGCGATACGCCTTGTGCCATTTGCGATAGCGAAGAAGAAGCCAGAGAAACTCGAGCACGTACATCAAAAAGAAAAACACAAACAACCACTCTATCTGCTGACGGAAATGAATGCTCTCGTGACGAATATCTGCATCAGTTACCCTCACATCCTTTCGGAAAAACACAAATCCACAAAGCGAAATACCATAATAGGGTTTTGCGGGAAAATGCTTGGTACGTATGATGATGGGAAAAGCCAAAATATTAATGCAATTTTAAGTTAAATACGACTTTATGAACAAACTCCAAGAGGGATTATAAATAATTGAAATACGACACTTTCTATAGTTTAAGAGGACTTGATTAGAACTTCTGCATTATTCTTTTCTGTGAGGAAAACAATCCTCAATGTTGACAGGAATGCCTTCGTAAGCAACAAGCCCTGCTTGCGTGAACCGCAGCTTTGCCACCAAACCTTGCTGACATTGAGGACGTGGATAGTCAAACAAGTAATTGCCCACACTATAGAACACGGGTACGCCACCCACCCTCTCAATGGGTTGCACCACATGAGGGTGATGCCCCACAATAGCTTCTGCACCAGCATTGGCCAACAAGACGGCGTCCATCCTTTGACGCGAGAAGGGTTCGGGACGAAACTCTGCCCCCCAATGTAGGAATGCCACAATGTGATGTTGCGGATGCTCCTTGTGGTACTGACGTATAATCTTGGCGAGATTATTCACGGAAAGATTGGATATGTTGGGATAGTCATCAGAAGAAGGTACCACCCAATTCTCAACCGGAAAGGTAAGATTGCAGAACAAAGCTACCGTTACCCCACCCTTCTGCAAAAGCACCGGAGCGGTTCTCTTGTCTGCCGAAAGACCATAACCCGCAGGAACAATGCCTACACGCAGAAGCTGGCGCTCTGTCTCACGCAAGCCAATTGTACCTTGGTCCACGCTATGATTATTTGCCAATCCTGCATGGGTAATGCCCAACAAACGCATCCAATCGGCACTTGTAGTGTCCGACCTGAAAATAATCTGTTTGTTTACAGGGGTTTGGCGAGAAGAGATTGGTGTTTCGAGATTGACCACCAAGAAGTCCTCACCCTCTCGTCGCAAAGGTTTATCCGTCGGGATGGATACCTTACGCACTCCACGGTCAAACATCACATCGCCAGCCAACAACACGCTGAGCGTATCTTCCTGCATTCCTCCCTCAAAAGCCCGTGATGAAACTGCAAAGAACAAGAAAAGCCACACACAGAGCATCACTCTGCATGTAGCCATTCCTGTTATATTGCACTTTCTTATCATCTACTACATCAGCAACCTGTGCTATAGAACATACGTTCGTTCATTGTGGCTGGCTTAGACAAATAATAGGGTATTATCCACTCGGGAAGTCCGGGTGCCTTGCCCTCCTCAAGCATCTGCTGCCAGTCCTCATCAGTCAAACGAGTGCCTAACGGACACACAAACTCATAGTAGCCATAGGTGGCACCACGCGTAAGGTAAACCTGTCCGTTGATGGGAACAATCACATAAATGACATTGGCATTGCCCACGGCAGTGTGCAGCACACCATTCTTTTCGCAACCCAATATGTTACGTGTGAAGACGTCGGCCACCTGTGCCACCTGACGGTCGGGCCCTTGAAGATATCCCCAAGATTCCACGTTAATGTCCACGTCTATCAAACTTAGCGTTAACCACTCTATGCTACTACCGATACGGGAGATGGTGTTCAGCTCTTCATCGCTAAGGTTCTCACCCTTAACTTCCTTCTTTACAACACCTTGACAGAATGCCACACTTTCCAGGAAGTCCTCCGTACGGCTTTCCATAACATCATCGTAGTAGTTCACCTTCTTCAGCCAGTCGCGCATGTCGGTCACCAAAACATACAGTTCGTCCCAGAACATCTCGTTGGGTTCCACAAAGCCCATAGGAGTGGGCACAGGAAGCACATCGTCCGAACCACACTCTGCCACCATAGGTTGCTCGGCATAAAGGATGGCATCGTGCTTCAAGGTGGCCCATGAGGACAGCGAAGCATTCAAATCCTTAAGTTTCCAAGCCTTGGTGTTGAAGAAACCAAAACGGTTCTCCTTGCTCTTCGAAGCCAGGTCAACAAGCAGTTTCAGACGCTTGTCGTACACCGTTGTCACTCCCTCACCCCATTGACCATACTTGTTATATAACTTTGCCGAAGTCTTGTCGAAAAGTCCCCAAGCCTTGTCATCGTGATAGAAGTTTACCTGCAGGTCTTTGGCAACAGGAGAACCGAAGGCAGCAAACACGTCGATGCCTCGAGGATATGCACGCTTGGCATTCTTGTTCTCATCCACCATCTGTCCAAGCACCTCATTGTCGGCCATAAAGCGCTGAGGCATCATGTTAATGGAGAATCCACGCATCTGCTCTGCACTTGTGGTGAGCTGGTTGCCCATTGAGTTCAGGCGCGACATCTCTTCCATCACCTTCTTGCGCTTCTTCTTATTCAGCACGTCTTTCACATCGTTCATGCCCTGCTCACGCATATAGGCAGCCATCTGGATTATCGACACGTTGTCGCTCTTACCCATCATCTGCTCTATCATGTTGTCCATGTTCACAAAGGCATCACGGCATGGCTGACTCATGGTGTTATAAACCAAAGCCAGCATCATGGCTCGCTTCATCGACAGTTCGTCGCTACTGACGAACACGGCCGTTTGCATCCACATCATGCTGTGGAAATAGCGCTTCTGCTCATCCGACCGGGTGTAATGTCCACGAGGAGTAAACAACTCATAGGGGAACATATTCGAACGCATGAAATCCGAGGGCATGGATTGGTGCGAACGACAAGCCGCCGTCTCCATTTTATAAGCATCTGATATGGATGGAGAGAGGTCCTCCACCTCTTCGTCGGTTATCAGGTTCAAGCCAATAGCACTAAAGCATTGCACAAATTCAAGCAACTCCTTTGCCTCTCCCTTTTGATTGGTAGCCAGGCTTTTTGACTGTTTCATCAAACCATCGAACGACATCTGCAAGGCGGGTGCAAGCTGCTTTTGCTCAATGTATTTCTGCACATAAGACAGATACATGTGAGCCACCTGCAGATAGGTGTCGCTGGTTACGAAGTTGGGCATCTGCGAATATTCATTCTCCTCGTAGATGTTGAAGAGCTGTTCACACTCGCTGGTTTCGAAGCAGAAATTATTCTGCCTCAGCAAGTTCATCATCTTTGACGACGGAGAAGAGATATGCTTCAGATTGATACAGAGATCCAAAGGCTCAAGTTTATTCGTGCCACGCAACTCCTTCTCCAGCTGGGCCATGCGCTTGTCCAGCTTCTGCACAAAAACCTCTTCTGCGGCTGTAAGCTTTACCTTCTGAAAGTCGAAACCTTCCAGGTCATCGTCATGCTTCTCCATGTAGCTACGAGCTCGTTTGTCACACAACTCCTGATACCAGTTGCACTTGGTCAGCAACGTTGAGTTGATCTCAGCATTGTCATACCAGCATCCATGCTGTGCATAAACCAACGCCTTCAGGTAGAAAAGGTCCACGTAACTGAGTTCTGAGATATTCTGGGAAGTATTCACTTTTTTTGGCCAATTCTGCATGTCGTATCTGAATGTCTGAGCATTCACATCACTTGAAGAACCAATCAATAGAGCCAAAGCAAACGAAAGAAACTTTTTCCTCATATAAGATGCTATTTTTAGTTAATGTATGTCAACTGTTACAAAGTGTGTTTACCATGCACAAAAAGATAAGTCTTAAAACGATGCAAATATAAAGGTTTTCTTCGAAACCACCAAAAGAAACGTCTAAAAAGTAAGCTTGCAGGAAGAAACAAACACATACACCTTGATGGAAAGCATGGATAATGGAATACCCCAAAGCTAAAAACAGGCAAAGTAGAGTAAATGTTTTTTATTGTCTCCTACGTTGGAAAACCCACCCGAGAGGAACCCGATATCAATCCGTAGGGAACCCGTAGTCATTCCGAAGCTTTCTTTACCCCCAAAAAGGGCTTCCTGAAGAGAAAATCGACAGATTTGTGTAAACCAATATGCTTATGCCTGCCCCAAAGGGTATTCGCAATAAAAAATGCACAATGCAGCTTGTCTTCGCTTACTATCGCATTTACTTTCGTTTTATCTTCTCATTACTTTCACTTTACTTTCACTCACAGTTCTTCACAAATCTGTGAACGCACCTAAAGCGCACCTAAGGGGAAGCGTGAAGGAAAAGAACTGTTTTTTGCTCAATGCACACGCTTTTTCTACAGCCTTCCCCCGAGGATCCTCCGAGGTTCCTACACAAATTCGTGGAGAATCGTGGGGGCACTTCGGGAGTTCATAGTGCACAGTACATAGTGCATAGTGCATAGTGAAAAGTAAAGAATGCACGCTACCACGTCGAGAACAAAAACGAGGTGCTATTGGCTATGATTCTGTTTTCGAACACGGAATACACGGAACTGACGAAATTTCTTTTGTCTTGTTTAGGACGAATGTTTCGTTCATTTCGTGCTTTCTGTGTTCGAAAAAGAGACTCAGCCTCTCCCATGAGAGCATCCCAACACTCACAAATGCACCACCCCGAAGCCTTTATGACGGTAGCGCCCCTCTACGGTGTCACCTTGCAAGGTTTGCTCCCAGGTGTGAAGGATGCATTGTGAAGCCTTTCCCGTCTTGGCCGAGGAGGAGAGTGGAGGCTCTATCTCGAAATCGATGAGATTGTGGGTGAGACGCGATGAAAGCCACAGGGGACGAATCACATCCTCGTCATAGAGTTTCAGCAACCAGATGCGCTTGCTGCGGTAACGGGCATAACGGCTTTGGTGTATCACCCCCAAGGCTATGTCGGGGATGCCATTGCCTGTAAGGTCGGCACAATGAAACTGAAACACCTGACAGTTGATGGGCCATGTGGAGGCGAGCGAGTCACCCCGCCAATACTGTAGCACAGAAGTGCTGTCGGTATTGTCAATCAACACGATACGTCCTTCCTGGCCATCAGCACGCTGGTAGCGATATTCGCGCTCCATACACCATGCCATGGAGATGGCACAGCAAAAAAGGCATAAGGCTATGAGGCACCTTCCCTTCAAGACTGCTTCATTTTAAGTTCGGCTTCCAGCATCTCCAGTCGAGGCATAGAGGCTCCGTGCTCGCGGGCAATCTGCAATGGGCGGCTGTAAAGATAGTACACCTCCATGGGTCGGTGAAAGTCGTAGTCGAGCTTCATGGAGGGGGAATAAGGCACCATCTCGAGCGTCATCTGTATCATAGTGTCGGCAAACTCCTCAGGAATACCCGTGGCGCCACATGCCCAGGCGGCATGTATAACCTCCAGCATCTGCTGACGAATGACTTGCAGCATCTCGGGTTGCTCCAACAGATGGTTGGTAGTGGTGTCCATAACCACCGTCATGCCATTGAAGGGCATATTCCAGACAGCCTTGCGCCAACGAGCCTCATTGTATTCCACCTCCTTGGCCACAACACCTGCCTCATTGAACTCGCCGAGCAATGCCTGCACAACCTCGGCACTACGGCATGAGTAATTGCCAATGTTGATGCTGCCATAAGCCTGATGGTTGACACGCCCAGGTTCTGACTTTGCCGAACAGATAAATGCCAGACCGGCACATAGTTGCACGTCGGGGAACATCTGCTGCACATCATACTCCACTCCTACCCCATTCTGAATGAGTAGCACCACCGTGGTAGGTTTGAGCAAGGGAGGCAGAAGCGTCTTCAACAAGGCATTCTGGGTGGTCTTCAAGCCCACAATAACCACATCCACCTGAGGCATCTCCTGGGTATCCTTGTATATAAGGGGATTGTCGAGGTGAAAACTGCCGTCGCAGGAGTCAACTTGCAATCCGTGCTCTCTCACATAGTCATAGTCGCTATGCAATAGAAAATGCACTTCACGACCGGCATGAGCCAAACGACCACCATAGTAACCGCCTATAGCACCCGTTCCAATAACCGCATAGGTATATCTTGATGAGGTTTGCATAAGTCTTATCGTTTATGGATGAAAGCTAAAAATACTGCGCCAAAGCCTTGGCAATGCCGTCATTATCAACCGTATCAGTCACTATGTCAGCATACTGCTTCACGGCATCAGTAGCATTACCCATGGCCACACCAATGCCTGCATGCTGAAGCATCTCCACATCGTTGCCACCATCGCCAAATGCCATCGTCTCGCTGATGTCGAAACCATAGTACCGACAGATGTGGTCGATGCCCACGGCCTTACTGGTGCCGCGCACTATGCAGTCGGCAAAGGAAGGATGCCAGCGAAAGGGTTCGCAGCCCTTGAGAACCTCACTCATAATGTAAGGCTCCTCCTCCTTGCTAAAGAACGCAATGACCTGAAGCACGTCCATCGCCAAGGCTTTCTCAATGGGCTGAGGAGCAGGAAAAGTGAGATTGAGTAGCTCGAAGACCTCCTTCACGGCTTCGGCAGCAGCTTCGCAATCCACGCTGAACACCTCTTGCTCGGAGGCAAAGACGATGGGCATGGGGTGCGTCTTGCGATGCTCAATGATGCGACGGATATCGTCCTTGTCCACCACGCAACGGTGTATCAGGGTTCCATCTGCCTCGGCACTATAGGCACCGTTGACCGACATGATGCCATCGTACTCCAATCCATCGAGATTGTTGACGAAAGGCATAGGGCGGCCGGTAGCAATAAACACTTTTACGCCCTTCTGTCGCACCCTGTGAATGGCATCAATGGTGGACAATGGTATGCGGTGGGTCTTGAACGACACCAACGTGCCGTCAATGTCAAAAAATAAGGCTTTTATCAATTTCTTTTGCTTTAGTTCATACTCTTGGCTTACAAAATAACACCATTTTTTCGAGATAGAAGAATTTCATGCTGCTAAATTGGTGGTATTCGCAAAAAAAGTGTACTTTTGCATTGTAATGATTGAAATTCATCACTTAACCAGATAGAAATTCATTACTTAACCATGAATAAAAACTAAATATCCATAAATTATGAGCAGAACAAATACAACATTGAGTTTTTTCAGAAAAGGCAAGTTGTCTAAACGTCTGGCCAAACTGTCAGGTTTGTTTGTGGCAAGTCTTTTCTCTATGCAAGCCAAGGCACAGAATCCTTTCCTCCCTCTCTGGGAGTTCATCCCCGATGGTGAACCTTATGTGTTTGAGGACCCCGACAAGCCTGGCAAGATGCGCGTATATGTATATGGTTCGCACGACTCCTTGATTAAGGATTACTGCGGAATGGAACAGGTTGTATGGTCGGCATCAGTGGATGACCTCACACAATGGCGTTACGACGGAGTCATCTTCCGTAACGTGTTCGACAAAAATGGCAACTATGCAAATGCCCACAAGAAGGGCGACGTGCTGTATGCTCCCGACGTAGCCGTTCGCACCGAGACAGATGGCAGCAAGACATACTACCTCTACCCTAACGTGCAGAATGGTGGACGACAAGGCCTTGTGGCCAAGAGCAAGCGCCCTGATGGCCCGTTTGAGGTATGCAACTGGAGTGCTACCAACCCCAAGGAGACCGATGGCGTGCTACGCTTCGATCCTGCCGTATTTGTAGATGACGATGGTCGCGTGTATGGCTACTGGGGCTTTAAGGAGTCACTCTGTGCCGAACTCGACCCCAAAACCATGGCAACGGTAAAGCCTGGCACCAAGATTAAGAAAGACATGGTTTCAAACCTTGACCAACCAGGTATCTTCCGTTTCTTCGAGGCTTCTTCTATCCGTAAAATAGAGGATAAATATATATTCATCTACAGCCGTTGGACGGAAGAGGGTGAGAATGGCTTGCCTGGCACCAACTACACCTTAGCTTATGCCTACAGCGACTCACCCATGGGGCCTTTCACCTATGGTGGCACTATCATTGATGGACGTGCCCGTAAGACGCTGGCCAATGGTAAGACGATACCCACAGCCACACACGACGGTAATACGCATGGTAGCATCTTCAAGGCAGGTAACCAGTGGTGGGTAGTGTACCATCGCCATACGGGTCTTGACGAGTATTCGCGCCAGGCAATGGTGGCTCCCATCGATGTGAAGGTTCAGAAAGGACGTGGGGGAAAGGTGACCATTAGCGAGGGAGAATATACCAGCGAAGGTTTCCAGACAGAGGGTCTCAATCCTTTGCATCGCACCATGGCAGCATGGGCTTGCTATTATACGGGTACCAAGGTAGGCACACACGAATGGCCGAACTTCGAATACTCTGGTTCATACATCCAGGCTGTTCGTGATACCACACACTATGGCTTGGCAACAGCAGCTTCTACCGAGCTATATCAATCTGCCTCAGCACCTCTGGGAGGTCTGCGCAGAGACCATGGTGTAATGTGCCCAGTAGTGAACAATAATGCGGGCTCTGTGGTAGGCTACAAGTACTTTAACATGGATCAGATGAAGCATTTGCAGAAGGCAACCTTGAATCTGCACTACAAGCCTCTTGGCGTAAAGGGTACAATGAAGGTCTATCTCTCTGCTCCTAATGAGCAAGAGGGTGGAAAACTCATCGGTCAGATGACCTTCTCTGGAACCGATGCACAACAACCTACCGAGACCGCCATTCCCTTGCAAAACTGGAAACAAGCCAAGGGAAAACAAGCTCTCTACTTCGTATTCGACTCTCCCACCCCATCAAAGTCGCTTTGCGACATCTACGATTTAATAATCAAATAAAGAATACACGATATTTTGAGATATTCGGATATATACAGATATGCAAATATGCAGGTATAAGGATATCTTAATATTTATCTCTCTAAATCTTTAATCTTTAGCGTCACATTTCGGTGTGGCGCTATTTTTTATAGTAATCGTAAAACAACAACACATATCTAGCATAAATATAACACAAAGATAAAGTATGGACAAGAATAATGTAAGATAGGATAGGATAAAAAAGAGAAAGAGTAGAGTAAAGCCTAGTAAAATAAGCCAGGAGAGAAAATGCAATCATGGATAAGGTAAGAAAGGTTTAGAGGGGATGGGATAGGGTAGAATAAAAAATGACGGAACGCCATCTCCAATAAAAGCGCTCCGTCCGTTGATTTTCTGCGTATGAAAAGTGTGTGTGTGTTTGCTGAAATATCGTATAAAAATGGTGTTTTATGTTAGTATTCTCTATATGCTTTATTTTGAATTCACTATATATCCCAAAATGATTATCGTTTATTATTTAATACCTCGCATCTGACAAAGGAACTCCCAATTAGGATACTTCAATCGTTTTTCAGGATCTCCGTCGAATGCAGCACGTAAATCAGCAAGGTATTCATCCTGTCCAGTCTTACCAGACATCGAATGCTGTGCAAACAACTTTTCCTGTTCCTCACGTTGACGTTCACGAGCTGTAAAGGCTTCATAATCCTTCATACGTTGACTACCCCACTTAGTAAGGATCTTCATAGCGTAACTACGAACATTTTCCGGTTTATTTATACGTATCTGGTTTTCAATCTCTTCAATACGTGATTCAACCTCTGTCAAAGGGAACAATTCTACGTATTTGCCAATTATTTCCCAATCATCAGGTGTAATCTGCCAATTACTGATAAGCCAGGAATAGAGTTGATCTTTACGTTTCTTTAAGGTAAATACCTTTCCACGAGGGCCATCGAATATCTTAAAGAGTATTGATTGTGGATTACCTCTAGTCTTACCATGCTTATATATAGGCTCATATTCGAAATAAAAGTCAATTCTGCCTTCTTCAGCCAATTTCTTCATCTCTTTCTGAGCAGGCTCCAAACAATAACGCTTAAATTCTGCAAACTTAACAAACTGATCTTTCTCTATCTTGGTCCTACTAGCATTATAGCGAAGCACTCCAAACCACTCCTTCAAGTCATTATATGCGAATGGACGTTCACCCTTCTCGCGCCATGCACTCAAAAAGTTGTACAATCGCGGCGTACGGGCAGAATGGCATATACGAGGCACACCAAAAAGGTGTTCTGTATAACCTTTACGCAAACTGAGAATCTCGCTGGCACATTCAGTAACCATCTTTATCTCAATATATCCCTTTCTACGCTTACCGCTAGCAAAGTTCTGTGGAGTACCATCCGCTGTGACAGTGCTAGTTGGAACACGTACCTCATGAAAAATATTCTTGATTACACGCATTTCCTGCCTTTGAACAGGATCGTACTCGTAGAAAGTATTCTTCATCGTCATCAAGGCCTCACAGGCGGTATCAAGTTCGCCATATTTCTGACGTGGAACTCCTAAGTCAGCTAAAGGGATCTGGAAGGTAAGTAGATCACCATTTTGAACGGCAGGCAAATCTTCGTCAAGTACATTAGCAAACAAAGGACCAAAACTACGCTTAGATAACCGATAGTTGATATGATCTTGTAATTGATAAATGATAGACTCCATTATCTTCAATTGCATCAAACTGAAATTACCGCTGACCTGAGTAAAGAGCACGGGATTCTTCACGTACTCATTCAACTCAAGCATCAGTTCATTATCAGTACTGACAGCGTTAGAAGGTAAATTCATGTCTTTCATATAATTACATTATATCACTTAAATTCTTTGTTTAATTAAGTATTTGAAATTTAGTTATTTACTATTAACAATTCTTTGCAAAGGTAATGATTTTCCAACAAACTACCAAATAAAAACGTCATAAATGTCACACTATTTTTTCTGTTAAGTCATAATAAACAGTCTTAAATGTCACTAAAAACACATAAGTAAGTCACTAATATCACATATACAAGTCAACAAATACACACCATAATTCACAAATATACAACAACATAGTATAAATAATCCAACTTATACGTAATAATAACACGATAAGGATGTAATAATCTCACCACAAAAAAGAAATGAAAATAACACAAATACGAAACGTATTTCCTACAAACAGGTAACTATATAACCCATATAGGGTAATAGAATTACAACTAAAAGGTATAATTAATACCAGTAGAATGTAAACATAGTCTCACATACAGGTAACGATTATCAAGGGAAAAGATAATAAAAATCACACTTAAAAGTATAGATAATCCGTCTGTAAGGTAATAATAGTACGACAAAGATGTCATCATTACATAAACTACAGGTAAATAGGTTACACTAATAATGTCTTACTTTTCACACCAATACGTAATAATATTATGACCTTTACGTTAATATAATACGACCAAATGAAAAGTATTAAACATACTATAAAAGACAAAACAGCAGATCACTAGATATAACTTCCTGAAAGAAGTGACAAAGAGAATAAACGTTGTCACAGAAGAAAACACGTAACCATTTGTATGTAGATTGTAACTTAAAAGTGTACCACCCCTAATAATTGAAAAGTGTACCACTAACCATAGAGAAATGATAATCGTTAGGCTTTAGTCCTCCTGTCCCTTGGAGTGGAGGCGTAGCCGTAACGGAAAGGGACAGGAGGA
>JAZLKL010000145.1:0-12997 GCA_045597585.1 Bacteroidaceae bacterium
AAACCGTTCCGCGTGAAGGACATGGGAGTGGCAGGAGCCATCTGCGTACTGCTACAGGATGCCATCCATCCCAACTTGGTGCAGACAACCGAGAACACGCCTGCCTTTGTACATGGCGGCCCCTTTGCCAACATTGCCCATGGTTGCAACTCCATCATAGCTACACGTCTGGCACTCACCTATGGCGACTACGTCATTACCGAAGCCGGTTTCGGAGCCGACCTGGGTGCAGAGAAGTTCTACGACATCAAGTGCCGAAAGAGTGGATTACAACCCTCGCTCACCGTACTTGTGGCCACCACGCAGGGATTGAAGATGCATGGCGGTGTAGCCGTGGAATCCATCAAAGAACCCAACACAGAGGGGTTGAGAATAGGATTGGCAAACCTTGATCGCCACATCCGCAACATACAAGGGTTTGGGCAGACAGTCGTTGTATGCTTCAACCGTTTTGCTACCGACACGGACGAGGAGATTGAACTCTGCCGTCAACATTGCGAGGAGATGGGAGTAGGATTTGCCATCAACAATGCCTTCCTTGAAGGAGGCAAGGGCGCAGAACCTCTGGCGCAGTTGGTCATCGACACCATCGAGAAGAATCCCAGCAAACCCTTGCAACTCACCTACCCCGACGAGGCAAGTGTGGAGGAGAAAGCCGAAGCGGTATGCAAGAAGGTGTATGGTGCCTCAAGCGTTACATTCGCTCCTGCAGCCAAGAAGATGATAGAGCGCATCAACGAACTCGGCATCAGTCACTACCCCATCTGCATTGCCAAGACGCAGTATTCTTTCTCTGCCGACCAGAAAGCGTATGGTGTGCCTACCGACTTCAACATCAATGTAAGAGACATTGTCATCAATACCGGAGCCGAGATGCTGGTGCTCATCGCAGGCGACATCATGCGTATGCCAGGACTTCCCAGAAGTCCGCAAGCTGAACGTATCGACATTGTGGATGGCGAGATTGAGGGTTTGTCGTAATAGAGAAAATAGTACTGATAGGTTATAAAGTTTTATGCTTTAAAGGTTTTATGGTTATAATGTAACTAAAGTTTCCCATCTTAAGGAAGTTATTAGGAAGTTAATGAAGTTAATGAAGTTAAAGAAGTTAAAGGACGAATGTCCTGCTTCTTGAATGCATATAGCAAACGTATCGTCCTTTAACTTCCTAAGCGACGGCGGAGCGATAACTTCCTTTAACTCCCTTTAACTTCCTAAGTTTCAGCAGCCCAAAGGGGTGGGAAACTTTAATAATGTAACTAAACCTTAAAAACTAAAACTTGAGCACATGCGAAAGTTAAATCAAACAATAACAGCAAAATGAAAATAGTAGTTCTTGACGGTTATGCATTGAATCCCGGCGACCTAAGTTGGGAGGGCATACAAGCCCTGGGAGAGATGACCATCTATGACCGTACAGATGTAAACGACATAGTTGAGCGTTGTGGAGACGCAGAGATCGTACTCACAAACAAGGTGCCTTTTAATGCCGAGACACTTGGCAAACTTCCTCACCTGAAGATGATTGGCGTGATGGCTACTGGCTACAACATCATCGACACACAGGCGGCCAAGCAACAAGGTGTTACCGTATGCAACATTCCTGCTTATAGCACGGCTTCGGTAGTGCAATCGGTCACCTCACTCTTGTTGGCCATCACCAACCGAGTGGAACACTACACGCATCAGATTGTAGAAGAAAAACGCTGGAGCAAGAATGCTGACTTCTGCTATTGGGACACTCCCCTGATTGAGCTGGACAAGAAGCGATTTGGCGTGTATGGATTAGGCAACATAGGTTCGAGGGTGGCCATGGTGGCACAGTCACTGGGTATGGAAGTGGTGGCAATTACAAGCAAGGAGCCATCGGCATTACCACAAGGTGTGACAAAGGTTGACGAGAAGACATTCTGGAGCACTTGCGATGTCATTTCCTTGCATTGTCCTCTCACACCCAACACACAGAATCTTATCTGCGAAAGCACATTGGCACAAATGAAGCAGGGAGCCATCATCATCAACACCAGTCGTGGTCCTGTAGTCAACGAGCAGGATGTGGCGAATGCCTTAAAGAGTGGAAAGCTTGCAGCCTTCGGCGCAGACGTACTCTGTACCGAACCCGCAAAGGAGGACAATCCCCTACTGTCGGCTCCCAATGTATTCCTTACTCCTCACATTGCGTGGGCAACATTCGAAGCAAGAACAAGATTGATGAACATTCTCACCCAGAATGTCAAGGCATTTATGGAAGGACAACCCATCAACGTAGTGTAAGATTTATCGCAGACGTAAAGAGAAAATAAACAGAACATTTTGACATTATAACAAAACAGAAAAAAATAAGGGCGTGTCACATCACATTGACACGTCCCTATTTTCTTATGAAATATTCTGAATGTTCACACTCAGAAGCGAATACTATCCATTTGTAAGAATTACTTCAAAACAACAGTAGTATCCTTACCTTCCTCGGTAACCTCGAGCTTGTCCTCACGAAGCAACCAACCCATAGCCAAATAAAGCTCCTTGTCAGTCTTAATCTTAGCGACCTTCTTCAAATCCTTGGTGTTCATTGCACCATTCTCGTTCAATGCAGTCCAAACAGCACCTGCAACGTTTCCAATCTTTTCGTTCATTTTCTTTTACCTTAAATAAGTTAATGAATTAGTGTTAATTAACACACTATGTAAACTAATACAGTTATTTATCTAAACCACTACAAAGGTAATGATTATTCTTATGGAGACCAAAATTTATATGCTTTATAGCAGATTTTTGCACTATTTCTTGTTTTATATCAATTTTATGAGTAAATTCGCAGTAAAATAAGAAAAACGAACCGAAGTGCAAACTAATCTTACAAAAAAATCATACAGACATTTGTAAGTATGAAGAATACTATCATTTGAAACAGGATGCTTGGCATCAAGCCTAATGGTAACCTTTTGTAACGCACGAAGCATTCGTGAACATGTAATTGAAATACAATGAAAAAATTATTATTATACATCATACCTGCGCTTTTACTGTCAAGCTGTGGCAGAAAGTCCATCGAGGAGCAGTTGGCAGAAGCTGCAATAGAGTTTACAGAGAAGCAATGCCCCAAGGCCATTGATGACTATACCACCATCGACAGCATGACGTTCGACATGACCAGTCGCACCATACATTATTATTATACGCTCAAAGGTAGCCTTGACGACAAAGAGATATTTACAAGTAGTGTGGTGGAAGACTTTCAGGAGAAGGTGCTCTTGCAATTGCGTGGCGACCTGGGGTTGAAGAAGGAGAAAGAGGCAAAGATAAACTTCAGCTACCACTATTTCTCTGAGCAGAAGGGCGAAGAATTCATGTCATTCCTCTTCAGCGAGAAGGATTATACGGGCAAGATGACCCCTCACACATTCAACTATCACGAAACAAAGATTTTGCGAGAATACTCACAAGCGCACTATCCCTTGCGTCAGGATTCCTGCACCGTGATTGATAGCCTTTGGTACGACTCCATCACACGCACCATCTTCTATGACTACACTGTGAATGGCATGCTCGACAACGACAGCATCTACCAAGATCCTGCCATCAAGAATGCCATGACGAACAGTTTAATCCAGATTATCAAGGAGGACGACAGCAAAACCATCGAGCGTGACAAGGAGAAGTTGGATTTTGCCGTTCGCTACTACTCTAATAGTACGAAGAAACTGCTCCTTCAGGTTCACATCAAGAACGAGACACTAAGGTAATTACGAATGCTTCTTTTTTCCCAATATCTTGAGAATGCGATTCTTAAGCGACTTGGATATTTGTTGGAAGTTTCCTTTGCGCAAATTAAGCCATAGCTCCTCCAAGGAGTATTGCACCTTGCGGAAAGGAGAATTCCATGCGTTGAGCAGATAGTATTCTTTCTGGTATGTCTTGTCTTCCGTCACTACTTCGGGGTGAACAAGCGGGAAACGCATCTCATGTCGAGGCATGACGAACTGCCAGCGCATACGCTTGGGCAAGAGGTCGAGTTGTGCAGCAAAGTGCGTACCACCATCCATGCCAATATTGTTGATGAGGTTGCGCGATGGCATAATGGCAAGGCCGTCGTGCAGCAACATGTATGCCCAGAATATGCTTTCATAGTATTCCTTACCCGTGGCCAAATGGTTCTGACACATCGCTACCATGTCATTACGCTGCCCATACTGAGCCACTTTCTGTTTCAGCAATGCCAGGCGGGCAGGATCTTTCAGGAAAGCATAATCACCTTCCCAGTTATTGACCACCCTTGCCCAGGATGCCCATCCCCAGATAGAGAAAGCTCGGGTAAAGAAGTAAGATGAATCTGCATGAGCATCATTCTCGCGCTTCGAAACCATGAAGCCAGAGATAAGCGTAACTCGCTCATCATGCTCATAGCGGTCGAGCATCTCTTTGCAGAAAGGGAAGAACGACTGCGAGGGTACGTCATCATCCTCCAGCACGATGCACTTGTCTGTCAGCGAGAAAGCCCATCGTTGCGACAGATACTCTGCCGGATCGCATCCCACGTTCTTCTCCTGATAGTTGCGATGCACCTCACATTCCCAGTCAATCTGGTCATCAGCCACCAAGGCACGGCACTCCAAGATGCCGGGCATGTCATCTCTACCCTCACGCGGCCCATCTTGATAGAGGAACAAACGCGAAGGTCTTGCCTTCTTTACCTCTGCCCATACCTGCGAAAAATGATCAGCACGGTTGAAGAACAGCAGCAAGACGGAAACGTCAGTAGTGAAAGGATGCATCTAAATAAGTGAACAATATTATGTACTTATAAGATGGAAAATATTCAACGAACCACACAACTGCTTAATCCTGCATGGCTTGCTCCAGTGCACGGCAAAGCTGATCGGGACAGCTGGTTGGCTTCAAACCGCAACGCGTACCACTAAGCTTGGAGATTACAGCATCGGCCTTCATGCCTACCACGAGTTGCGAAAGACCCGCAGTATTACCGGCACAACCACCATAGAAATGGCAATGGTTTATCACACCGTCCTTTACACCTACCTCAATGTATTGTGCGCAAGTACCTTGTGTCTTGTAGAGCGTCTTTACGCTACCATCAGCCAAGACTTCCTTCTGAACATTTTCCATAATAATTTGTTTAGTTAATTCAACCTTCGCAAGCTTCAGTTTTAGGGAGTTAAAGAAGTTAAGCGAGTTAAAGGAGTAAAAGACGATTGTTTTACTTCTTGAAGAAATGTGGTGCAACACTCTGCATGTCTGACGTCTTTAACTCCGGCACACCAAGGCTTTGGTACTGGGAACGGGATGCGACGCTCTGCATGTCTAACGTCCTTAACCCCTTTCGCTCAGCGTGCCTTTAGGCCGATGCTTTGCTCGCAAAGAACTTCTTGATATTCTTTTACTCCTTACACATACAAAACTTGTATTTAGTTAATAAAAGTGAAAGGCACAAGACAATAAACCATTCTAAGAAGGTTGCTATCCTGTACATTTCACTTTCTGTAATTATTATTCACTTCACACGTGGAGCGTGCTTGATTCATGCACATTCCAACGTGTGGACGAAGAAACTTCTTTACTCTTCCTCAGGCTTCATGTTGGTGTAAACAGTTTGCACGTCGTCAAACTCCTCGAGCTTCTCCACCATCTTGTTGATGGTAGCACGTGCCTCGTCGTTTACCTCCTTCAGGTCATTGGGGATGTAGGTGAACTCACCACCGACTTCCTCATAGCCATCGGCCTCAAGCTTCTTCTGAATCTCGTTGTAGCTAGTAGGTTCGCCGTAGATGGTGATGGTTGTCTCGTCCTTGTCCTCATCATACTCCTCGTCAAACTCCTCATCTACTCCGTAATCAATCATCTCAAGTACGAAATCATCCATGTCCATGTCAGCCTTCTTCTTGAAGGTGAACACGCACTTGTGATCGAAGAGGAACGACAATGAGCCAGTAGTACCCATGTTACCGCTGAACTTATTGAACACGCTGCGAACATCAGCCACGGTACGGGTGGTGTTGTCGGTCAGGGTATCTACAAACACAGCCACTCCGTGAGGGCCATATCCTTCGTATGTTACTGACTTATAAGCCGACTTATCCTTACCCATAGCGTTCTTAATAGCACGCTCAATGTTATCCTTCGGCATGTTCTCGCGCTTGCAGACAGCGATTACAGAACGGAGTGAAGGATTGTTCTCAGGTTCAGGACCACCTGCCTGAACAGCAATTGCAATCTGCTTACCCAGACGGGTAAATGTCTTGGCCATGTGGCCCCATCTCTTAAGCTTTGTAGCTTTACGGTACTCAAATGCTCTTCCCATTGTTTGATGTTTTAAAAAACAGAGAAAAGAGAAGAGAGAAGAGAGAAAAGAAATCACTGATTACCATTCGTTCTTCTCTTCATCTACTTATCATCTGTATTATTATTAATATTATTTTTCGTTGTCTTGATTATTGCAGTCAGTATATTCTTTATGTCGAGACAGTCAGTGTAAATAGAATTAAACTCCTTCTCTGCCAAGAATTCCGATCTGTTCAATATGCGCAACCAATAGAGAGTTTCGTTTGTTTCTTTAAACGCAATATACATCTTGTTCAGATAGTCTTTCTTACTAGATGCACACAGAGCTTCATGCACATTCGCGCCAATACTCGTACCAGAACGTTTTATTTGCCTACTAATATCTATTCTTACTTCTTCAACAGGTATTGCCATAGTTTTATACATCTTACAGCAAAATCCTCTGCTTTAGCAACAACTGGCTTATCTACCATATACATTATTAGTATGGTTTCGACGCAACGGCATTCTCTTCTCTTTTCTCTCTTCTCTTTTCTCTCCGAATTATGTAAAAAATTGATTAACGAAGTTCGGCACTTAGTGTCGAAGTGAGGTTCTTAATCAATTTTTGCATAATTTGGTCTATTTGCTTCTCATTCAGCGTCTTCTCTGCATCCTGAAGGATGAAGTTGACGGCATACGACTTCTTGCCCGCAGGAAGGTTCTTGCCTTCATACACATCAAAGAGACGTACCTCCTTCAAGAGCTTCTTCTCGGTAGAGTAAGCTATCTTCTCTATCTCGGCAAACTCAACACTCTTGTCGAGCAGAAGGGCGAGGTCACGGCTTACTGCGGGGAACTTGCTGATTTCCTTGTAGGTTACGGTAACGTTCTTAATCAGCTTCATCAACAGTTTCCAGTTGATGTCGGCAAAATAGACAGGTGCATCGATGTCGAACTGCTTCTGAATCTTGTAGGATACCACACCCATCTTCACCAACGACTTGCCACCGCGGTTCTGAATCTCAAGAGCCTTGTCGAAGAGGTCGCTCTGCAAGGGGGCAAATACCAACATGCCGAAGGGAACACCACAACGGTTCAGCACATTCATCACGTAGGCCTTGAGTTCTGCAAACGAGCTGTCCTCGTCGGCGTGTGCCCAACTACCCTCCACGCGCTTACCGGTTACCCATACCCCCAGATGATAATCCTCTGAGTAGGCATCGAGCATGTGCTTGATGACCTCGGGGTCGCGACTGCTCGAAACGCCAGGCACGATGTCAGCGCAACGCTTCTCCTCATTGAAATAGTAGCAATTGCCAAACTCGAAGAATCGCTGGTTGGGCATACGGTAGTTGGCATTACGGGCAATGCTCTCCAAACCGCCGAAAAGCAACGTCTGACGCAATACGCTTAGGTCGTTGCTCAGGGGGTTAAGCAGACGCACGCAGTTGGCTGCCTTGCAGGTTTCCTGCATCTCGTAGTATGATGCCTTGGTGAGCGAGTTGTTCAGTATCTCATTGAAACCACAACCTACCAACTGCTCGCTCACGAGGTTCTGTAACTTGTGGCTCTTATCGTTGTCGCCCTTCACAGCGATGCAGCTGTTCATGGACATGGGAATCTCTACATTATTGTAACCGTAGATGCGGAGGATGTCTTCCACTACGTCGCAAGGACGCTGCACATCCACACGATAGGCAGGAACCTCCAGCTTGATGCCCTCAGCCGTCTCCTCGGTAATCTTCATCTCAAGGCTCTGGCAGATGCTCTTGATGGTGTCACGCTCCAGCTTCTTGCCAATCAGTCGGTCGCAGTAGTCGTACGAGAGGTCCACGCTGAAGTTCTTGGCAGGAGTGGGGTTAACGTCCACAATCTCCATGCTCACCTCTGCGCCAGCCAGTTCCTTAGCCATCAAGGCAGCCATCTTCAAGGCATAAATCTGACCATTGGGGTCAATGCCACGCTCAAAGCGGAATGAGGCATCGGTGGAGAGGCCATGGCGACGGGCACTCTTGCGTATCCAGGTAGGATTGAAGTATGCACTCTCGAGCAGCACGTTCTTGGTGGTTTCGTAGGTACCGCTACCCTTACCGCCAAACACACCGGCTATGCACATTGGCTCCTCGGCATTGCAGATGGCAAGGTCCTTGTCGCTCAGCTTATGCTCCACACCATCGAGTGTGACGAAGGGAGTGCCCTCGGGCATAGTCTTTACCACAACCTTACCACCCTTGATCATATCAGCATCAAAGCAATGCAAGGGCTGTCCGTAAGCCATCATGATGTAGTTGGTAATATCCACAATGTTGTTGATGGGACGAAGACCGATGACGTTCAGCTTATCCTGCAACCATTTGGGGCTCTCCTTCACCTCGCAGTTCTTCAGCGAGACAGCGCAATAGCGGGGACAAGCCTCGGTAGCCTCCACCACCACGCTGATGGGCAGTTCGTTATTGTCCACCTTGAAGGCATCCACGTCGGGACGGTGCAAGGCTGTCTTGTAACCATTCTGCACGAGGTAGGCGTAGAGGTCGCGAGCCACGCCATAGTGGCTGCAAGCATCTGCACGGTTGGGGGTGATGTCCACCTCAATCACATAGTCGCTCTCCAGATTATAGTACTGAGCGGCAGGTGTTCCGGGTACGGTATCGGATGGCAGCACGATGATGCCATCATGACTGGTGCCCACGCCAATCTCATCCTCGGCACAGATCATACCATTACTCTCAATGCCACGAAGTTTGCTCTTCTTGATGGTGAAGCACTCATCGCCATCATACAGTTTGCAACCCAGTGTAGCCACCATCACCTTCTGGCCAGCAGCCACATTAGGAGCACCACACACAATCTGAACGGGGTCACCGCTACCCAAATTTACGGTTGTCACGTGCATGTGGTCACTATTGGGATGCACCTCACAGGTAAGCACCTCGCCCACTACAATGCCCTCAAGGCCACCCTTGATGCTCTGCACTTCTTCCACACCATCGACTTCCAAACCACCAGAGGTAAGGGCATCTGCCACCTCCTGTGCAGTCATGTCAAAATCGACATATTCACGTAACCATTTATAAGAGATATTCATTTCTGCTTAGTTTTTTTACATTTTCGGGTGCAAAGATACATATTTTTTTTTACCTAACCAAAAAAGACACAGAGATAAATACTTTGTAACAATTGATAAAGCAAAATTAAGAATTAAGAAAGAAAAAAGAAGAATTGGATGTATTCTCCTACTGTTCGCCTACATTTAGCCTACATTTAGCCTACGTCGAATGTTTTGGATTTCATAGATTACAAACACAGAAGCACAGAGATTTCAAAGTTTTTTGAAGGAAACAAGAAAATTAAAGTTTCCCACCTTGTTGGTGAGGAGTTAACTTTTGACAACGGTCAAAAGTCGAAGTTAATTATCATGAAGTTAACGGAAGAAAAAACTCTGTGACTCTGCGACTCTGTGTTTAGATTTTTTTGCCAAGCGGTGAGATTGTTATCAGAAAGGCACCTCTCCTCCCGAGGGAGATTGAATGGCAGGATCGAATGGGCTATCCTGATACACAGGTATGCCGGAAGCCCCTGCCGACGAGGCAATCGTCTGGTTGTCCACATCAGGTGGAACTGGCATGTACTGCGTCTCGTGCAAATCCTCAAAACGGGCAAACTCCTTGCGGAACTTCATGCGGACAGTGCCCGTGGCACCATTACGATGCTTGGCTATGATAAACTCAGCCATACCCTTCGTGTCATTGTTCTCAGGATCCACCGTATTTCCATAGTACTCAGGACGATGAATGAAGCACACAATATCGGCATCCTGCTCGATGGCACCCGACTCACGCAAGTCGCTGAGCTGAGGTCTCTTACCCTCCTCGCCCTCACGCTTCTCCACGGCACGGCTCAACTGGCTCAGCGCAATGATAGGTATGTCCAGCTCCTTGGCCAATCCCTTCAAGCTTCGGCTGATGATGCTCACCTCCTCCTGACGGTTGTTGTAGTTCGCTCCGCTGGCCGTCATCAACTGCAGGTAGTCAATCATGATGACCTTTACCTGATGCTCGCGAACCAATCGGCGTGCCTTGGTGCGCAGCTCAAAGATGCTCAATCCACTCGTATCGTCCAGATACACCGGGGCATCGTTCATCGTGTTTACACGTGCATCCAGCTGTGCCCACTCATGGGCAAGCAACTGTCCGTTTCTCAACTTCTCACCACTAATCTCACACACATTGCCCATCAATCGTCGCACCAACTGTGAGCACGACATTTCAAGCGAGAACATGGCCACGGGGGTTTTCATGTCGATGGCCATCTTCTTCATCATGCTCAGCACGAAAGCCGTCTTACCCATGGCAGGACGGGCGGCAATGATCACAAGGTCGCTGTTTTGCCAGCCGCTCGTCATCTTGTCTATGCCCTCAAAACCGCTGCTCGTACCACTCAATCCATCCGCGCGTGTCGAAGCCTTCATCACCGTCTTATACACCTCCTCAATGAAGGGGTTGATCTGCTGTGCAGTCTTCTTCAAGTTGTTCTGCGACAGATTGAAGATGTTCATCTCTGCTTCGTTCATCAACTCATCCACATCCTGCGTCGAGTCAAAGGCCTTGGTCAGCATGGTGCTGGCAAAGGTGATCATCTGGCGTGCCAGGTACTTCTGCTGTATAATCTTGGCATGATAGACAATGTGAGCCGAACTGTTCACATTATTGGCAAGAGAGGTGATATTGAAAGGACCTCCTGCATCCTCCAGGTTGCCGTTCGACTCCAGATACTCGGTGACCGAAAGCATATCGACGGGCTTCTGCTGCAGCGAGAGGTTCTGCACAGCTTCATAGATCAGCTGGTTACGATGGTCGTAAAACGACTCCGGCTTCAGTATCTCGCTCACCATTCCATAGGCATCCTGCTCTATCATCAAGGCACCTATAACAGCATTCTCCATCTCCAGGTTTTGTGGCTGGCGATGACCGAAACTGTCCACCTGAGGAACTTCCACTACCTTTGTCTTGCTATTTCTTCGTGGTGCTGGCATATTTTTATAATTAACTAATGAACAAACTTGTTTTTCACTCGCAAAGTGGCTACAAAGGTACGTACAATAATTAAAAAAACCAAAAAAGAAGCATATTTATGTGTCACTTTTTTGTAACTTTTGTGATTATGTGTAACTTTGCATTGAAATCAAAAACCAACAAACAAAATGAAAAACGTAACGAAGATACTCAGTATCATGGCATTGATGTGCTGCCTTACGCTAAGCACCTTTGCACAGGGTTCCAACAAGGCTCAGAAGCGAATTGCATACACCATCAAGAACCTGAAGCTCAACGCCGCTCAGGCAAAGGCGGTCACTCCCATCCTCACGTCCTATCTTACAGAAATAAAGGTGGCCAAAAAGGCTTATTCCGACCTGAAGGATAAGTACAAGAGGGACATTGACAAGAACACGCTGACCGACAACGCCGCACAAGCCCTGCTCAACGCTAAGTTCGACTTCGACGGCAAGGAGAGCGAAATCAAGAAGAACTATGCCAAGAAACTTGCCGCAGCCATCCCCTACAAGAAGGTTTACTATTGCTTCGACCTCATCAACGACAAGATGAGTAAGATAGAAGGCAAAAAGAGCAAAGGCAATGACGACGACGACGACGATTAAGACCAACAGCCTCAAGGCATGGTTTCTCGCCTTGCGTCCCAAGACGCTTACCGGAGCTGCTGCTCCCGTGCTGCTTGCGCTGGCCTTGTGCTATAAGGACTCACAGCTTTACCTCCCCCCCATCGGGCAGTCATCTGTCTTTCAGTGGCTCCCCGCCATGCTGTGCCTCTTGTTCGCCCTGCTCATGCAGGTGGATGCCAACTTCATCAACGACTATTTCGACTGCATCAACGGGGTGGACGGCGAGGAGCGTCTGGGGCCTAAGCGTGCCTGTGCACAAGGGTGGATCTCGCTTCATGCCATGCAGCGTGGCATCGCCTTCACCACATGCCTCAGCTTAGCGGTAGGCATCCCCACCGTGCTGTGGGGTGGCTTTGAGTTGCTCATCGTAGGGGTGCTGTGCGTACTCTTCGCCTTCCTCTACACCACCCTGCTGGCTCGCAAGGGTTTGGGCGACCTCCTTGTCATCGTGTTCTTTGGCATGGTACCCGTGTGCATCACCTACTATGTGCAACTGCATACCATTCCGCCCTACGTCTTCCTGCTGAGCATCGGCATGGGTCTTGTCACAGACAACCTGCTTATAGTCAACAACTACCGCGACCGTGAAACCGACATAAAGGTGGGCAAGAAGACCTTGGTTGCACTCATCGGAGCCACCACCACCGAGTGGCTATACCTGTTGTTGGGCATCGTAGGCGTGGCCCTGTGTCTGTGCCTGTTGCCCGAAGGTCGCATGTGGGGTGCTATCCTTCCCACGGCCTACCTCATCCCCCACTTCCTTACCTGGCGAACCATGGTCAAGATAAACCATGGCAAGGAACTGAATGCCGTTCTTGGTCGCACCGCTCTCAACATCTTCCTATTTGCCCTTCTCGCTGCCATCGGCATACTGCTGTAGGTCTATTCAAGCCCCCTAAAAGCCTGAGGGGGAATGAGTGATTAACTTCAGTTAACTTAATGTGACTTTTCTACTCCCTCCCTCGGGAGGGCTGCTGATGGGTCAGTTTTTAATTTCTCGTGACGCAGCTATTGTTACGTGGCGAGGGAACAAAATGT
>JAZLKL010000146.1:0-10385 GCA_045597585.1 Bacteroidaceae bacterium
AAGACTGGCGAGGAGAGGAGTTGTACGTCGTAATACTTCACAAGCAGGGGTGAGGCGAGGCCGACAACCATCCATGCCACGGCCACGGCAAATGCTGTCAGGAGGAAGTTCTCTATGAATATCATCCAGAACACATCCGAGGTGTATGCTCCAAATACCTTACGGATGGCTATTCCCTTACGACGATGGATGATGAGGATGGAGAAGATGTTGAAGTAGTTGAACAATCCTACCAGGAGCAAGAGCAGGGCACCTCCAATGAGGAAAGCTATGTTTTGCTTGTCGCCTATGGGATAGAACTTGTCCGCACGGGGGGCATTGTATTTGAAAGGACTATCAAAGTACGCCATGTCGAGCGGAAAGAGTTGGTAGTGACGGATGTACTTTTCCGGAATTTGATAAAAAGTCTCCGCAAACGGTTTCTGACGTCGGTTATATTCCTTGTAGTCAGCACCTTCCTTCAGGCGTACCACGCTGCAGCCCACGTACATCAACTCCTTAATGTCCTTGTGCAAGAGTATGTCAAAACCGAAGCTGTACTTGGTGTCAGGTTGCTCCACCACGCCCACCACAGTTAGGGTATTGCCATCGTGTATCAGTGTCTTGCCCACAGCCGACTCTCCCGGCCACAATCGTTCTGCCAGTTCATGGGTGATGATGGCATCCGTCATTTCTTTCAGCGTCATACTTCCCTCAACCAGTTTTCGGGGCAGCATACGCAGAAACATGCTGTCGGCTACAATGGCATCTACCTGATAGTGCACCTCGTCACTCATGATGTCCAGTCCGCCGTAGGCGCAGCAGAAACTTGTGAAGCACTCCACATCGGGGTCGGCAAAGGGATCCTCCCAGTTGTCTATACTATTCATGTTCTTGCCATCGTCGTGGTTCCAGCTGATGTTGCCCTCATACCCTCCGTGATTGACAAGGAGGAAAGTGCGGTCAAGTTCGGGCACATAGTGATTGACCGTCAGTTCCTGATGCACATAGCGGGCAATGATGATAGCACCCGTGAGACTCACCACGAGTCCCACCAGATTGATCAATGTATAAGTACGCATGCGAGAGAGGCTCCGCAAAGCATGTTTCAGCATATAGGCTTTCATAATTACTATGACCCCTCCCCAACCCTCCCGTAGGAGGGAGCTTGTACAGTCACGATTTGACTACGTGAGGAGTTACAAGGTCTGTTTTTTGTTCTAACTTTTTGTTTTTACTTTTTGTTTATTTCGCTTATTTCACAAAGATGACTTTCCTCTCCTCCTCTCGGACGACTGGGGTGTTTACAGAAGTCACTGGATGTGACTTCGGCCCCACAAAGGGGAGGCAACACCCATTACCGACGGAGGCAAGGGTTGGGGAGGGGTCTCTCTTGTTTCTCACTGCAAATTTACACCTTTTCTATTATATACGCGCAAGGAAAATGGGGCGAAAAAGCAAAGTGTATGATTATTAGACACAATACTGTATGAAAATCATACACTTTTTCGGTTTCCTCTTTACTTCAAAAAGACAAATAAAAGAAACTTGCGCAAACAAGAAACGGTCATAAGAATACCTTTTGTTGCGCCAATTGGTTATCTGGATAACCTTTTTTGAACAAAATCGCTTATCTTGATAACCTTTTTGCACAATATTTTGGTTGTCAGGATAACCTTTTATAACTTTGTACGGAAAAACAAACTGCATTTTATATGGATGATCTCTTCAAGAAACACAGAATGTATGTCTCGCAAGTTACGATGGATATTGTACGCGAGATGTCAAACAGCATAAACTGGAATAGTCAGCTTGTTGCCATAAAAGGCTCAAGAGGTGTGGGTAAAACAACCATGATTCGCCAATACATTCGACAGACATACGGTGTTAATGCTGGCGAAGCGCTATATTGTGTACTGGATAGCATGTACTTCACAAATCACTCTTTGCTTGATTTGGCAGAGCGATTCAGCTTGATGGGTGGCAAGCATCTATTCCTTGACGAGGTACACAAATACCCTACATGGAGCAAGGAACTGAAGGAGATTAATGACCTATATCCCAAGCTCAAAGTAACCTTCAGTGGGTCATCCATACTGCAGATACTGAATGCCGATGCAGATTTATCGCGAAGAGTCCTTTCCTACACAATGGAAGGATTGTCTTTTCGTGAGTTCCTGCATTTCTACAAAGGAATAGATTTGCCTATCCATGGCCTTGATGAGATACTTGCAGATGCTGATAACATCTGCGACGAAGTGTGCAAAGTATGCAGCCCGCAGAAAATGTTCGAAGAATATCTGCGTGTAGGATATTACCCTTTCTATGATGGTAATGAGACGGAATACTATAGCCGTATCGAGAACGTGGTAAACTTCATCATCGACCAGGAGATGACAGAGTTTTGCGGAGTGGATCCCGCTTATACCCGAAAACTCAAGGCTATGCTGCTATTCCTTTCCGACAATATCCCCTACGAGGTGAATATAGCTAAGTTGGCGTCGTATCTGGAGCTGAACAAAGCCACGGTACTTGCTTATCTCAATGCCATGCAGAAGGCTGAGTTGCTGCATCTCATCTATACTGACAACAAATCTGTAACCAAGATGCAGAAGCCCGACAAGATATACATCCACAATCCTAACATGCTCTGCGCCTTTGCCGGGCAACATAAAGTAGGAACGGTGAGGGAATGCTTTGTCGTCAACCAACTGAGCGTAAAGCATACCGTTGAATATGGAAGAACTGTTGGTGATTTCAAAGTGGATGGCAAGCTGACATTTGAGGTAGGAGGCGAAGGCAAATCTTTTGAACAAATAGCAGACATACCAGATTCCTACATTCTTGCCGACAATCTTGAGTTTCCCGTAGGCAAGAAACTGCCTATATGGTTGGTGGGATTGATCTATTAAAATAATAAACGAGCGTGCAGAGACCTGTCCCTGCACGCTCATTATCTTTTATTCACTCTTGATCACGTCAGGCAGTTTCTCCCTCGCCGCCTTGCATATCTGCCAGATGAAGTATTGTTGTTCCTTTTATTTTATTACCAACTCTTCAATTTCACCAAATTTGTCGTAACCACTAATGATGACACGGTCGCCAGGCTTTAGACCGCTGAGAATCTCGTACTGCTGTGGGTTCTGCCGACCTATCTCGATGTCCACCTTGCGGGCCGTCTTGCCATCGGACGAGAGGCGGTAGATCCATCGGCCGGAGGTGGCCTGATAGAAGTCGCCACGAGGGATGGTGAGGGCTGTTTCGGGTTTGCCAAGTTCTATCTGCACACGGTAGCTCTTACCGAGGCGGATGTTGGAAGGCTTGTCTCCCGTGAAGACGAGGTCGCAGGCAAAGTTGCGGTCTTTCACCTCGGGGACCACCTTGCTGATTCTCATTTCGTATTTCTTGTCTTGGTAGTTGATGTGGGCAGGAAGGCCCGTCGTAATGCGATCGATGTAGTACTCCGAGAGGGAGGTGTGCACCTTGTACTCGGTGAGTACCTTGATCTCGCCGATGCTGGAGCCGGCTGATACCTGCTGACCGATGGCCACATTGACAAAACTGAGCTGGCCTGCCACGGTGGCACGGACTACGAGATGCTCCGTCCTGTTGACCGAACGGGAGAGTTTCTTGTTGGTTGCCTCACGGTTGGCTTGCAGCATCTCCCGCTTGAGCTGCGTGGCCACAGAGTCGTGATGCAGGCTCTGCATCTGCAGTTGTGCCTTGCGATGCTGATAGGCATAGTCCTCCTCGATGACATCCAGTTCGGCCTTGCTCTTGATGCCCATGCGGTATTCCTCACGGCTCTGCTTCAAGGACTTGTCGAGGCTGGCCATCTGATGCTCGGCATCGAGTGCCTGCTGGCGGAGCGTGATGGAGCGTTGCTGCATCTCAATCTCCTGCTCCTGATAGTTGCGCTGCTGATTGGCCCAGTCGGCCTGCTCATCGTCGATGGTGCGGAGGAGTTCGGGATTGGAGAGCACGAGGATGGTGTCGCCCACCTCCAGCATGGCGCCCTCCTCAGCCACGATGCGCTCCACAAAGCCGCTTTCAAGGGCATTGACCTGGATGGTCTGGATGGGTTGCACCAATCCTTCTACGTCCACGTATTCCATAAAGGGTGCTTCTTCGACTTTCACAATCTTGTAATCGTCTGCATCAATATTCAGTTGGCGAGGGCCAAGGGCAAGGATGATGACGTAGATGGCAAAGGCAAGGAAAAGTGTGCCTGCCAGCAGATAATAGCGGTACTTTACGTACCAGGGTTTGGGAGTTAATTGAATATCCATATTACTTTATTGGTAGTTCTTCTGTTAATGGCATGTTATTTTCGAAGTCGTAGGCCGTCATGCTGCGCAGGGTGTAGTAGAGGCTCCAGTAGGTGCGGAGGGTGCTGAGGCTGTTGCGCTTGGCAGCGTTCTTCTCGCCCGTGGCAGCATTGAGGTCGAGGATGCTGCTGCGCCCAAGGATGTAGAGGCGGCGGGCCACACTGTAGCGCTGCTCGGCTCGCTGGTCGGTGAGCGAGGCGATGTGGACACGGCGGGCCTGCATGTTGAACTGCAGGACGAGCTTCTCCACGTTCTGACGGAAGTCATTCATGCCTTGCTCTACCTGTGTGTGGGTAAGGGCAAGCTGCGACTTTGCCACCCTGACGCGTCCTTTGCCTCTGCCCCAATCCAGGATGGGGAGAGAGAGGGAGACGCTGGCATACTCCTGACTCTGAGGGCTGTGGTAGGAGGACTTGATGTCGCGCCCCGTCTGCGAAAGACCGAACTGCACATAGAGGTCGGCACGAAGTCCGCTGTTGGCCTTGGCCTGTGCCAGATAGCTCTCACTCTCCTTGACGATGCGCTGGTAATAGTCGGGATCGGGACTGTTCTGCAAGGCAAGCTCCATGGCGCGGTCAAGGGGCACGTTGAACTGCGGAACGCTGTCGGGCATCGTGAGGCGTAGCTCCACCGTCTGTTCCAATCCTAGGAACGAGCGTACACTCTGCATCACCTCGCGCAGGTTGATCTCAGCATCCATCACGCTGGTCTCCTCGTTCAGGCGGTTTATCTCGAGTTGCAGCATCTCGTTCTCCGTGATGGTGCCAATCTGGTATCGCCCCTGCGCCATGCTGTAAAGGGTGTCGGCCGAGGCGAAGTTCTGCCGTGCCATGTCCAGTTCGGTTTGAGCAGAGGCAAGCGAGAAGAAGTAGTTGCATGCCGTGGCAGAGATGATCTCAAGTGTCTCGGCATATTGCTTCTTCGCTTCGCGATAGCGGATGGGTTCGATGCGCTTGTCCCATTTCAAGGAGTTATAACCGAAGAGACTCTGCTCATAACCTATGACAAGGGGTTGGGAACTATAGGCCGTCATCTTGTTTTGAAACTCATCGAGTCGGTTGAGTGTACTCTTCAGGAAAACGCTTCCACCCGTAAGGCTGATATTCTGGTTGACCTTAAGCGTGAGGTCGGCACCAAACTGATCTTGCTTAATGAACAGGGCCGTTCCATCTGACTGCGTTATCTTGTTCACCTCTTTATTTATATAAGGAGTGGACGACAGGGTGACGGATGGCAGGTAGTTGGCACGGAAGTGTCGGTAGTTCCAGTAGGCAGAAAGGAAAGTGTTGCGGGCACTCTGGGCAGAAGGCGACTGCTGCTGGGCAAGGAGTATGGCATCTTTCAGACCTAATACCAGCGTGTCTGTCTCAGCAGCAAGTATGCCATTGCTCATTGCCAGCATGAGTATTATAAGTATAATCTTCATTTCTTTTAAGATTTGTAGTTTGTTGTTTTCACAATGCAAAGATACTCACTATATAAAAAAGAATAATGGATTATTCGTCCCCCAAATGCAGATTGTATGAAAATCATACACAAGACTGTATGAAAATCATACACTTTTTCGGAGTTCATTCTTCTTTTCATGCTTTTCATCGACAACAACTTCCCCCACAACCTATAACCAGCGAAAACAAAGTCTTTTTATACGGTTTCCGCTGGGTATAGCCGTATTTTTTGCACTATAATCAGCGGAAACGCACTATTTTTACATAGTTTCCGCTGATTATAACATATTTTTATTTATATTTGCAGCGAAAATAGCGGGAACTATGCTCATAGGAAGAATAAAAGAACAAAAGACCTTGCATTCGCTGATGGAAAACAGCGAATCGCAGTTCTGTGTGGTATATGGCCGTCGTCGCATTGGTAAGACTTACCTGATACGTGAGACCTTCAATTATCAATTCACATTCCAGCACACGGGTGTGGCACGGGGTACTTACAAGGAACAGCTCATGGCGTTTCGTGATTCGCTCCAATTGGCAAGCGGACAAAAGCACAGCACTCCAAAGAACTGGTTTGAAGCGTTTGACATGCTAAAAGAGATGCTGCATTGCACGTCAGAAGGCAAGAAACTCATCTTCATTGACGAGCTGCCCTGGATGGACACGCCTAAGGCAAACATGATAGGTGCACTGGAACACTTTTGGAACGGCTGGGCAGCAAGCCGCAGGGAGAAGGATATCGTGCTCATAGTATGTGGAAGCGCCACATCGTGGATCACGAAGAAACTCCTAAAAGACAAAGGTGGGTTGCGAGGACGATTGACAGAGAAAATAAAGGTCAATCCTTTTACTTTAGCGGAGTGCGAGCAATATGCCAATGCTGCAGGATTAGGTTTGATGCGAAAGGACATACTTGAGGCATACATGATTCTTGGCGGCATTCCCTATTATTGGAGTTTCCTCAAGCGTGGCCTGAGCATAAGTCAGAACATCGACCAGCTTTTCTTCACAGAAGATGCCAAACTTAAAGATGAGTTCCAGGCATTGTATCACATCTTGTTCAAACGTCCGGAAAACTATCTCAAGGTGATTGAAGCACTGACGAAACGCAAGGCAGGGTTGACACGAGACGAAATCTTGAAAATGTCGAAACTGAAAGATGGGGGGGCGTTTACACAAGTACTCGAAGAGCTTGAAGAGTGCGGATTCCTTCGCAGATACATTGCGTTTGGCAAGGAAGAACAAGGCGCTGTCTTTCAGTTGATAGACAACTACACCCTCTTTTATTATCACTGCATCCAAAAGAATGCGTTCAGCGATGAGAGCTATTGGACGCATACCTATCTCAGCAATGAGCACAACGCATGGAAGGGACTTGCTTTTGAGCGTGTCTGCCTGCAACACACCATGCAAATCAAACAGGCTCTGAGCATCGCTGGCATTGTGTCGAATGTGTGTTCATGGAGAGGCAGTGATGCACAGATTGACCTGTTGATAGCAAGAGGCGATAATGTGATAAACGTATGCGAGATGAAATATTGCGACGAGACATACAGCATTGACAAAGCGTATGCCGGGAAATTGCAGAATAAGCTCTCCGCCTTCCGCACCAGCACCTCCACACGCTGTGCTCTGCATGTCACAATGGTCACCACCTATGGCGTTGCGCACAATCAGTATTGGAACTGCGTACAGAGCGAGGTGACAATGGACGATTTGTTCAGATAAAGCGTTATTACGAATTATGACTGCGAAGCTTGATGAGACGCATGTCGAATAACTATGAACTTTGAATTATGAATTATGAACTATAATACAATTCTTGTCGTGGATGACAATCCTGCCATCCTTACTGCTGTGAAGATTTGTCTCGATGGTGTGTTTGAACGCATCATCACACTTTCCAAACCCGATGCCATCCTACCCACTATCCAGCAAGAGCCTATCGATGCGATACTGCTCGACATGAACTTCTCTCTTGGTGTCAATTCCGGTCAGGAGGGTATGATGTGGCTCTCTGCCATTCATCGCAAGCACCCGCAGATTCCTATCATACTGATAACGGCGTATGCTGATGTTCAACTTGCGGTGAGAGGACTGAAGAATGGGGCTGCTGACTTTGTTACCAAGCCATGGGACAACGACGAGCTCATACGTAAGCTCAAGGATGCCATCGACAAGACAAAGGAGGTCATACCGCTTGACGAACTTGAACGCGAGCACGTCAGAAATGTTGTGGATAAGTGTCATGGCAATATGAGTAAGGCTGCCGAACTGCTTGGCATCACACGCCAGACACTGTATAATAAGTTGAGAATCAAAAGCTAAAAAAGAGAAGAGAGAAAAAAAGAGAAAAGAGAAGAAAGAAAAGAGAAGAGAATCTTGAAGGGTTGAATTTTTCCCGCTTAATTCTTCTTTCTTTATTCTCCTCATATAACTCTCCCCGCACATTTCTTCAATTCTTCAACTTTTCTCTCTTCTCTTTTAACTTTTCTCTTTTTTAATTCTTCTCTTTTTATGAATTGGTTGGATACTATACTATATATTGTACTTCCCCTTGCAGGAGTGGGCGTGGTACTTCTGTTTTACCGCCATCAATGCAAGCTGCGTGACAGGGCGCAGATGATGCGTGATGCCATGCGCCACCGCGACTTTATGTTTCGCCTTCCCACCAAGCGTATGTTTTTTGGAGAGAAGGCATTACAGGAGGCGTTGAATGACATGGGCCTGGAGATTCAGAAGCTTGTGGCACACAATGAAGTGGAGTCATGGCAACGGCTCACCCGTGTATTGACCCACGAGATAATGAACGCAACCGCCCCCATACAATCCATCAGTCAGGCATACCTGCATAGTCCTCACATCAAGGGTTCACCTTACGAGGAGGGCATACAGGCCATCCACGAAACCACCCTCACCCTTTCGGCATTTGTGGACAGCTACCGCAAGCTGACCCAGCTACAGGAGCCAGTCATCAAGGATGTCAACCTCTCGGCATTCTGCCAAAGTATAGCCGCACTCTATCCCGACCTGAAATGGGACATCAGCATTCCGTCCAACCTGATTGTCAAGGCCGACGACACCCTGCTCCGCCAGGTATTCATCAACCTCACAAAGAATGCCATAGAGGCGAAGGCAAAGGCCATCGGTATGGAATGGAAGGGTAAGTTGTTCGTCAGCAACAACGGGCACACCATCCCCGACGAAGTGGCACAAGAGATATTCATTCCCTTCTTTACGACCAAATCGACAGGCTCCGGCATTGGCCTCTCACTCTCCCGGCAAATCCTTCTCATGCAAGGCATGACGCTCACCCTGCGCGAACATCCCCTCAAAGGCTACAACGTCACCTTCATAATAGAAAGTGAGAGGTAGCAACGCAAAAAAGCCACACACCTCACCCTAAACTTACAAATGAGGTATGTGGCTTCCGCGCTCGTAGGCGCAAAGACTTACACTATTACTTGAGAACGAACTCTACGCGGCGGTTCTTGGCACGTCCAGCCTCTGTCTTGTTGTCGGCCACAGGTTCGTGCGATCCCTTACCAGTGGCTTTGAGGTTGAATCCGTCAACGCCCAATCCCTCAAGAGCCTTGACGATAGCCTCTGCACGCTTCTGGCTGAGGGGGTCGTTCACCTTGTCAGAGCCTTGGTTGTCGGTGTGACCAACCACCTCAAAACGGGCATTGGGATTCTTCTTCATATAGTCGGCCACCTTCATGATCTCAATCATTGACTCTGACTTGAGGTCTGCCTTGCCAGTTTCGAAGAGGATGTTGTTGGTTACGAACTTACCTGTCTGCTGAATAGCCTTGGCAATAGCATCTGCCGAAGCATCGGTAGCATTACGGTCGTAGAGTTCCTGAGCACCATGGGCAATGATAACATTCTTGAGATAGGTTGGACGGGGGGCTTGACCACTAAAGAATGTCATCCATCCTGCACCAGCCTTGGCATTGGGCACGTTGATGACTCTCTTGCCATCCACATAGAATTTCAGCGCACGCTTGTTGAATGACACAGCAAAATGGTGCCACTTGCCATCATTGATTGTACCTGCATTTGCTGTAGAGCGTCCTTGTTTGTCCCGGTTATCTGCTGCACTTAAATTAGCATAGCTACAAGTAATATCCTGGGTATCAAAAGCAAAGTTATATTCAAACGTATAGATTTCATCATCGCGACTGAATTCTGGTGCCATAATGTCTATTTCAACATGGGAGGCTCCATCTTTTGGTCTATCATCATAGAGCATGTCGTACTCTATGGTAAACACCTCACCCAGATAGTTCTTTGGCTGACCCTTTATAAGGGGTTTAATCCAAGAGTCTGCCTGATCCATGGCAATGCAATACTCACCATTGATTTTAGCAATCTCAGCATTACCACGCTCAAGATCCCACTTGCTGGGGAACTCGCCAACCTGCTCACCCTTCATGTCGTCCTGGAACACGACCACCGAGCCGCGAACGAAGTCGCTCTTTGCACTCTCAATGTCATTCTGCGCATCATTGGCCTTGCTGGCTGGCACGGCCTCAGCCTTGTTTGCCTTGGCAGGCTTGCCATTGAGCACACCGTCGATGGTTTGGTCTATGGTGCGGTCAATCTTATCGGTGACCTTCTCCTTCAC
>JAZLKL010000147.1:0-7533 GCA_045597585.1 Bacteroidaceae bacterium
GAAAAGACCCATTATGGAATCCTACGAATCGGAAAAGAGCAGGAGAATCGTTTTTGATGACTCACTGCCTAAGTGGAACTATCTTATTAAGTGCTCATAGGTATGAGAAACTTTAGGAAGTTATTTTTTAATCATTACTTACTCATTTTTTTGCAAGAAAAGAGGCATTTTCATAAATTTGCCCATGACAAAGCCCCCTACCCCCCGGCTTTTGACTTCGGTCAAAATGCAGGGAATAAGAAGAATGATGAAATAACAAACTTGTTATAGAGAAGTCACAAATACTAACTTTAAAAGATTTACAATTATGAAAAAGATTATTTTTGCCTTAGTGATGATGATAATGAGTAGTGTAATGGCATTTAGCCAAATTACAGTTTACGGTGGAGACGGTAAGCCAGTCAAGCCACTTTCTGAAAACTACCGACTAGATGTCTCTGAAGACGGAGACACAACATTCGTGATCTTTGACATTCCGAAGGATGAATTTAACCGGAGGGTCTTTGATCAGATGAAAAATCACACAGCCATCGGGTGTGAGAAAGCTCCCTATTATTGGGAGACCGTTAACCTGTTGGCCGCAATACATGAGTATTATGGAATCAAATACCCCGACACATGGGGGTTATTCGAATCAGTAAATGATATATTAAGTAAAGAAAGGACCTATATCCTGAAGGGGTTATACACCTCTTGTAAGGGTATAGACTTTGGGGACTACACAAAGTACCCCTTAACTCTAAAAATTAGATTTGAATTCAAAGAATAGTACTACAATTAAGACCCGCGTTCCTGCGTTTTTTGCACCGGACTCTCTATTATTTCCCTGTAAAGGATATGATACCAAAGAAAGAGGTGGAAACTATCACATAGCTCTTATAAATAACAAGGAGGGTACTCTTACTGGAGTACTGTAGTACTTTAAGCAGAGTACTACATTGAAGAAGGAGGAAAAATGAAAAAGGAGGAAAAATAAAGCATAAGCCTCTTCAATACAAGGCAAAGTTCGTATTCAAAGACTAAATCTCCTTTTTGCACGTTGCAAAGGCAAAAAAACATTGTCGAACCAACAAAATAGGCGTTTGTTTACTTTTGTTTACTCATTTTTTTGCTGATAATCAAGAAAAAAAGCTAATTTTGCGATACCGACTTAACGGAGTATATCATGAATCATTAAATTCTAATCAAATACAAAACCTATGAAGAAGATTTTATTTGCTATCGCAACGATGACCCTGTTTTTATGTGAGATGAACGCAGAAAGGCCTGAGCCGCTTGATTCGGAAAAGATTGTGAATCTTAAAAGAGGACTCAGAACTGCAGAACAGACCAAATTGGCAGATAATTTGCTAAAGGTGACATCCGATCATCCAGATGTCAACAGATACTTCAAAACGAATCTCGATGCCCATCGTAATGACTTGCCTTATATCAACTGTGCGCTGGCTATAATGATACAATATGGCATCCTACCTGAAAAAGGTTCGATAAAGACTGTTGACGAATACGCTCGTATTGCTTATGCGAATCCTTCTGAAATGAACTACTATTCTGCAATTGCCTATGGTTTGCTGATGAAGAAGGAGGCTGACGAGCTCGACAAAGAGAAGGTGCAGGAGCGCACGGATCTTCGTAAGAAAATGCATGAAGCTTTCCAAAAGGCATTTGCCATGACCAAGAGTAACAAGGAAAAGGCTGAGTTGAGCTTTATAGTTGCTCAGGGCCTGTCCTGCCGACTTGATGATAGGTTCGAGAATGACAGAACTGAAATCGAAAAGTGGGAGGCTGACCAGCAAGGTGTGATTAAATATTGTGAGGATGCTATCGATATGGATCCTGACCACTACAGCGCTTGTGCGAATTACAAGATAATGCAAACATATCTCCGTATAGCTAATGCTTATTACAAGGATATGGGTGATAACAACATCTATGACCGTAAGTTATGCCTGGAACTGTATATACAAGTCATTGAATATGGCAATGATACTTTTCGTGAAGCCGATAGATTAAGCAAAAAGAATATCCAAGAGCAGAATGGTGTCAAGATGGCCTCTTATATGGAATGGGCAGGAAGAGATGCTCAGCAGCCATCAGCGATTGCCAACTCTTTAATGAGGATAATTTCTAATTATGAGGTTCAGATGGAGAAGCGTAATGTTGGATTGACTCCTGCTCAGCAGGAGCAGTTGCGTAGGTACAATGAGTACAAGGCCAAGAAGAAGGCAGAGGAAGAATTCTGGAGGGGAGTGGATGCTAAGCAGCCATCAGCGACAGCAGATTCTTTGTCGAAGACAATTTCTAAAATGGAGAAGCGTAATGTTGAATTGACTCCTTTTGAGCAGCAAGAGCGGTTGCGTAAGTTCAATGAGTACATGGCCAAGAAGAGGGAAGAGGAAGAATCCTGGAAGGGTAAGTAACTATACTATGTCAGCCGCAGGTCACGACCTACGGCTGACATCTCTATGGCTCCGCTTCACTTTTTAAACTTAATATTTGGCAGAAAAACTTATTTTATCTATTTTGCACTATCATTATCATTTTGAGTTTTCTTCACACATTAAAAACATAGCTATGATTAGTAAGTCCACGCAACAACTGATAGAGCGTATGCAAAGCTACTTTCCTGCCCAACCTGTGGAGAAGGTATGGCTTTTCGGATCTTGCTCCCAGTAATGTCATCCCGACATAGTTTTTGCCGTTAGACAAAAGCCTTATGTCGGGATGACATTACTGCTTAAACACAGGATGTTTCAAGCAAAGGAAAGCTTCAATCAGTAATTGAATGACGAACCACCCATGAATTCGCGAAGGAGACTCGTGCGAGGTACTTCGCTGGCAGGGATAGGACGGAAATAGCGAAGGAACTTGCGCAGACGACTGGCTTCGCTATACTCGGGTGCACGCTCACTTACCTGTTCGAGGATGGGCATAATCTCCGTACGGAGTACGCCCAACTCAAAGAGCAATGCACTATTGAAGGTGGCATCGGCATTCTCCTGATAGGGAGTAATCCACTTGCCCTCGCCAGCCGTTACGCTGGGGCATCGCTTGATGGTTTCAAGGGCAGAATAGCCTCGATAGTTGTAATCGCGCAGGATGCGGCGCAAAAGGCGAATGTCGATGGTAGGAACATAGTTGTGGTCATCGAGCGCCACCGTGGTACAAGCCGACACATAGATGCGGTATTTATCTTCCTCACGAATCTGCTGTGAGAAGAGAGGGTTCAAAGCATGGTTGCCCTCAAGGATGATGACATCGTTGGGACCAATCTTTAACTTACGACCTTCGAAAACGCGCTCGCCAGAAGGGAAGTCGTAGCGAGGCAGCTCCACCTCCTCACCTGCCAGCAGCTGTGTCATCTGTTTCTGGAAGAATGCAGTATCGACAGCCTCAATACACTCAAAATCATACTCTCCGTTGGCATCCTTAGGTGTATCTACACGATTCACAAAATAATCGTCGGTGCAGATGGTGTGGGGATGCAATCCACAAGCCATCATCAGTATGGAGAGACGCTTGCCCGTGGTGGTCTTGCCACTACTGCTGGGACCTGCAATGAGTACCAGTTTGGCACCTCTTGCCACAATCTCGTCGGCCATGGCCGAGAGTTTCTTCTCCTGCAAAGCCTCGCTCACGTTGATAAGTTCGGTGGCACGTCCCTGACGCACGGCAGCATTGAGTTCGCCCACCGTACTTACTCCCAGAATGTTCTGCCAACGATGATGCTCACGAATCACGTCAAGCATCTTATATTCAGGTTTGATGGGAGCCAGTTCGTTGGGATTGGAGAGTGAAGGAGTGCGAAGCAAAAGTCCCACACCCTCTTCGGGCTGTACTGGCGAGAGAGGCGACGACGCACCATTGCTCGTTTCCTGTTCGGGAACGGGAAGACTGGTCAGCTTGAAAGTCTTGAGCTTGCCTGTAGAGCCCAGCAGGCAACTGTAGAAATAGTCGATTGTATCGCCCAGACGATAGTAGTAGGTATAGAGGTTGCCCTGCTCCTCAAGCAGCAAAGCCTTGCTCTCCATGCCTTTGGCACGGAACATGGCTATAGCCTCCTCGATAGGGCATTGCACACGGTGGATATCCATGTCGGCCTCCACTATCTCGCGCATTCTATGGTCAAGGGCCTCTATGTCTTCCTTAGCCACGGGACGCCCGATATAGAGTTCGCAATAATGCCCCCCGCAAAGAGGAGCTCCCATGATAAGGCGTCCGCCAGGGAAGACATCCTCCACAGCCTTGGCCAGTACCAGGAACAGGGAGCGCTCATAGACGCGCATTCCCGAAGGGGAAGTGAGGTCGAGAAACTCCACGTCCTTGCTGTTGTAGAAACAGTACTTCAGGCCTTGCACCTTGTTGTTGACACGGGCGCTGACAGGCCCGAACTCCATCTGGAGTCCTGACTGTTGATAGACATCCCACAAGGTTGAGCCCATGGGGACAGTAAGTTTTGTATTGTTGTTTTTAAGTCGAATGGTAACCGTCTGCGTATTCATGGAATGAGCAATTTAGGGATGGTTATGAATTGGTGTAAAGAGTTATATATCAGAATAATCAGAAAACAAAAATCCTGAAGCACCAGGTTTTGGGGTGCTTCAGGATTCCGTTTATTTGTTCAGCGTCCAAGTCTGTCCATCCTTGGTGTCCTTCACCTCAAAGCCAAGGGCAGCAAGGTCGTCACGAATCTTATCGGAGAGTGCCCAGTTCTTGTCGGCCTTAGCCTGCTGGCGCTGCTCAAGAATCATGTTCACCACAGCACCGAATGCCTCCTCGCGAGCCTTGTTGCTCTGACCGCTATCCTCCTTCAAGCCGAGAATGCTGAAAGCAAATGTCTGGTACATCTCAGTAAGTGCAGCCACCACCTCGGCTGTGATGCTGGCCTTCTTGTCGATGACGGTATTGATGATGCGGCAAGCCTCAAAGAGGGTGCTGATGACCATGGGCGAAGCCAAATCGTCGTTCATGGCATCATAGCAAGCCTGCTTCAGCTTCTCAATGGTCTGCATCTCCACCTGAGGCTGTCCCTTGACCTTCTGCCCCTCCTGCAAGCGCTTCAAGGCCTTCCAGCCGTCCATCAGGCGTGCAAGACCCTTTTCGGCACTCTGGAGAGCCTCGTTAGAGAAATCGACCGTTGAACGATAGTGAGCCTGAAGGATGAAGAAACGTATGGTCATGGGCGAATAGCCACGCTCCAGACGCTCGTGCTCGCCGGCAAAGAACTGAGGCAAGGTGATGAAGTTGTTATATGACTTACCCATCTTCTTGCCGTCGATGGTAATCATGTTGTTGTGCATCCAGTAATGCACCATCTGGTCGCCCTGACTTGCCACGGCCTGTGCTATCTCACACTCGTGGTGAGGGAACACGAGGTCAAGGCCTCCTCCGTGGATGTCAAAATGGTCGCCCAGGTACTTACGTCCCATGGCGGTGCACTCGCAATGCCATCCGGGGAATCCGTCGCTCCACTGGCTGGGCCAACGCATGATGTGTTCGGGCTGAGCCTTCTTCCACAAAGCGAAGTCAGCCTGGTTGCGCTTCTCGCCTACTCCGGCCAACTCACGGCTGGCATCCTTGATGTTGTCGAGCGAACGACCTGAGAGAATGCCATACTTGTGGTCCTTGTCGTACTTCTCTACATCGAAGTAAACCGAGCCGTTCGACTCATAGGCATATCCATTGTCGAAGATCTCCTTGACCAGCTGCTGCTGCTCCATGATGTGGCCACTGGCATGTGGCTCGATGCTGGGAGGCAGACAGTTCAGGGCATCCATGGCCTCGTGGAAGCGGTTGGTGTAATACTGTGCCACTTCCATAGGCTCAACTTGCTCCAGGCGAGCCTTCTTGGCAATCTTGTCCTCTCCCTCATCGGCATCGTGCCCCAGGTGACCCACGTCTGTGATGTTGCGCACATAGCGCACCTTGTAGCCCAGATGCTGCAAGTAACGGAAAAGAAGGTCAAAGGTGATGGCAGGACGGGCATGACCCAAATGTGCATCGCCATACACGGTAGGACCGCAAACATACATACCTACTCTACCGGGAGTGAGCGGTTTGAAGAGTTCCTTCTGTCGGCTCAACGTATTGTAAATCAATAAAGGCTGTTCCATTATTTTGATAACTTTTTTTATATTTTCATGCAAAGTTACAAATAAGCGAGCATTTTTCCAAGTTTTTAAGCTGCGAATGCCATAAAAACTTGTTTTTACACCCATCAACCTACAGCATATTCGTCACATACGACCTTCTTTTCTACGCACCTGCACCGATAGAGTGCCTTTTCACTTGTAAAGAGAAGAAACGCCCTATTGTCTATCTGTTGTCCTATCGTTCGCCTACATTTAGCCTACATTTAGCCTACATTTAGCCTACGTCCGACCTTTTACACATGTTTAATCCAGGTAGCCAACACATAAGATTAAGTAAGAGATCAAAATTATTTTTATAATGGCAAAGCAAATGACCCTATAAACCTAATTCTGAACACTTACTTAAAATAATTATCTGTCATAGCGACTTACCTTGTCAGTAGCCACGAACGACTTGAAAGCTACTATCAAGTCACTTTGCAAAGTACCATTGAGTGTCATGTGGATGCCATCACCCTTTGCCTCAAGTTTAAGTGTACCCTCCTTGAAACAGCTTTTGGGATCTTCGTAATAAGAAGGCTCGCAAGATGTGCCGAAAATATGGTATGTGTAAGTGCAATCCGTTATCTTGCTTCCATCATATCGGTAGAAAAGAGCACCTCCATAATCCATTGTAGGGAAGCCGTCTGGAGTTATCTCAAACAACTGGCATTCAATAGAGAAAGGTGAGGAAATGCCATGAGGATTGGCAAGGTTGATTTCCTTTCCCAAAACGCTTTTATTGATGGTAGCAGTCAATCCCATACCTTCCCTCTTCTCAAGGTTGTAGTAGCGAACATACACCGAAACCTCATCGCCAGAATACCAAGCATCTGACTCCACCTCAAGATTCGCCAAAGGGCCAAAAGTAACATGATTGGGCTTGAGTGCGTTTAGTGCCTTTACAGAAGCACCCTCCTCAATCTTAATTTCTTCTGATTCATCATCATCACCACAGCTGCTGAAGCCAAACGCAGAAAAGGCCACCATAAAGGCCATTACAAGATACTTTTTCATTGTGTTCTAAGATTATATAAAATTGGTTATTAACAAAAAACTGGAACCATTACTTGATGCGGGTAAGCTCGTACTTCACTCCGCACTCTTCGGCCATCATGTGCTCTAAGTCAATGAACTGAAGATCGCGGATTCCGGGATCGTAAATAGGGAACGAACGGAAGCCAAGCTGCAATACTCCATCCTTAATCTTATAGTCGAACCACATGCTGATGGTTCTCTTCCAGGTATCGGTATCCTTTAAGTAGTCATCCCTTAAAAAGTTTGCGCACGCGTACATGCGAGGCGATCTGAGCACTCAATGAAGCCCTCAAGCCAGTCGAGGAACAGAATTATCCATCTTTGAACAAGAGCCAAAAGAGCCCTCATGACTCTCTTGAGGTTA
>JAZLKL010000148.1:0-38078 GCA_045597585.1 Bacteroidaceae bacterium
TCCGCATCGTGTACGGACAGACATTCCGCATCCTGCAACACAGCACAGCCGCCCTCGTCACAAGCGGCACAGCCACGCTGGAAACAGCCTTGTTCAACGTGCCACAGGTGGTATGCTATTACATGCGGATGGGATGGTTTGTCAGCATGGTTCGTCCGTATTTCCTGAAGATACCCTACATCTCGCTCGTCAACCTCATTGCCAACCAGGAGGTAGTACCCGAACTTGTGGCTAATGGCATGAATGTGGACAACGTGCGCAAGCATCTTGCCACCATCCTTCCCGGTGCATCTGCACGCGAAAAGATGCTGCAAGGCTATAAAACAATGGCCGGGCGCCTCGGTGAACCCGGAGCGCCCGACCATGCGGCAAAACTTATCGTAGAAAGCCTTAGCTCGGCAGCGAATTAGAATTCCAAACCGAACTGCAAGGCAATCTTGTTCTTTCTTACATCTGCACCTTCAAGGAAGTTGTGCGTATAGCAGACACCCATGTTCAGCGTAAAGCGACTGGCCACAGGGAAGCGAACACCAAACGAAGGCTGCAAGTACCAGCAATTGAAGTTTTTGCTGCTATCACCCAGGCGATAGCCAAACTTACAATCAACATAAGGACTCACACCTCTATCGGTAAAGTTGATACGAGCTTGTGCAAAGAAGGGCACAGAAACCGACTGAGCCGTTGACTTGGTTCCTTGATACACATCGACGCCGAAACCACCTCCCAAGAAGAAGTTAGGGTTGAACTGATAGCCATGCGAGTTCTCTAAGTCGCAGTTGATCTCACTCTTACCCTCATTGAAGTTAATGCTGAGGTCAACAACAGCAAAAGCCTTGTAACCAGAATAGCCACCCGGACGATACTGTGAAAAAGCCGTGATGCTTGTCATAAGCATCATGAGGCAAACCAACATCTTTTTCATATTCTTCTCTTTCTAATTGTTTTATAAGGAATGTTTCACAATTCAGTTTTCGACTGCTTAGCCAGGATTATTCATCCCGGTTAATCTGCAATCTTCAAAGGCTTGCACAAACAAAGCAAGTTAAATGCGATGCCTACGTATGCTAAAAGAAAGACCTTTTCTTACGCAAAGAGTCTTTTTTTACGAGATCTGGCTACCACCCTTCACGGCACGCTCTACGGCACTTACTGCCACAGTACCATCCCAGTCGGTAGCCGAGAGTATCATACCCTCGCTGACAAGTCCGTTCTTGAACTGACGGGGAGCCAAGTTGGCAATGAAGAGAACCTGCTTGCCCACCAACTGTTCGGGCTCGTACCACTCATGAATGCCGCTGATGATAGTGCGTCCCTTGGGAGTACCATCGTCAAGCTTGAACTTGAGGAGTTTCTTCATCTTGGGCACAGCCTCACACTCCAACACGGTACCTACACGGATGTCCATCTTCTGGAAGTCCTCAAAAGCTACGGTATCCTTTACAGGAGCAGCCTCATAGTTGGCCTCGGCATTGGCCTTAACGGTAGCCTCCAGTTTGTCAATCTGGAACTGTATCACATCGTCCTCTATCTTCGAGAAGAGAAGACTGGGCTTATTCAGCTGCTTTCCACTGGGCAGGAGGTCTGTCTTGCCCAACTGCTCCCACTCGAAGGTTTCCATATCGAGCATCTGGCGCAATTTTGCACTAGAGAAAGGCAGGAAGGGTTCGAAGGCAATGGCAAGGTTGGCTGTAAGCTGCAAAGACACGTAGATGACGGTCTTCACACGCTCAGGATCGTTCTTGATGACCTTCCAGGGCTCCTCATCTGCAATGTACTTGTTACCGATACGAGCCAGGTTCATAGCCTCCTTCTGCGCCTCACGGAACTTGAAGCCCTCGAGCAACTGTTCCACGCGTTCCTTGGTTACGGCAAACTCAGCCAGGGTGGCTTTATCTGTCTCAGTCAGTTCGCCAGGTGTAGGCACCACTCCCTCATAATACTTCTGAGTGAGCTGCAATGCACGGTTCACGAAGTTACCATAAACTGCCACCAACTCGTTGTTACAACGAGCCTGGAAGTCAGCCCACGTGAAGTCATTATCCTTGGTCTCGGGCGCATTGGCAGTCAGCACATAGCGCAACTCGTCCTGACGGTTGGGGAGTTCCTCCAGATACTCATTCAGCCAAACGGCATAGTTCTTTGAGGTAGATATCTTGTTGCCCTCAAGGTTCAGGAACTCGTTTGAGGGTACATTGTCGGGCATGATGTAACCACCATGAGCCTTCATCATAGTGGGGAAGATAAGGCAGTGGAACACGATGTTATCCTTACCAATGAAATGAACCAGACGGGTTTCATCGTCTTGCCACCACTGCTGCCAAGAGCCCCACTTCTCGGGTTCATTGTCGCAGAGTTCCTTGGTGTTACTGATGTAACCAATAGGAGCGTCAAACCATACATAAAGCACCTTGCCCTCAGCACCCTCTACGGGAACGGGAATACCCCAGTCGAGGTCGCGAGTCATGGCACGGGGTTGAAGATCCATGTCGAGCCAACTCTTACACTGGCCGTACACATTAGAACGCCACTCTTTATGTCCTTCAAGAATCCACTCTTTCAACCATTCCTGATGGTCGCCCAAAGGCAGATACCAGTTCTTGGTATCACGCAACTCAAGGGGATTGCCGGGATTGTTCTTGTTGGTAGGATTGATAAGTTCCTGGGGCGAGAGTGTAGCGCCACACTTTTCGCACTGGTCGCCGTATGCACCTTCTGCACCACAACGAGGACAGGTGCCCACTATGTTACGGTCGGTAAGGAATTCACCGGTCACAGCATCGCAGTACTGCTTCTCGACCTTCTCCACCAACTTACCATCATCATAGAGCTTGCGGAAGAAGTCGGCGGCAAACTTATGATGTATGTTGCTGGTGGTACGGCTGTAGATGTCGAACGAGATACCAAAGTCCTCAAACGACTTTTTGATGATTCCGTGATAACGATCCACCACGTCCTGTACGGTAATGCCTTCCTTCTTGGCACGGATGGTAACGGGCACACCATGCTCGTCTGAACCACCAATAAAGATGACGTCGCGCTTCTTCACGCGAAGGTAGCGCACATAAATATCAGCAGGCACATAAACACCAGCCAAGTGTCCAATATGCACAGGACCATTGGCATAAGGAAGTGCCGAAGTAACGGTTGTTCTTTTGAATTCCTTCATATTAATGACAAAAATAAAAGACTATTGCCCCACCCTCCCTATGGAGGGGCTGCAATGCTTGTGACGGGGCAACATGCAGCACTATTTAATTATTATTCCTATATCTCTGTTTTACATCATCTGCAACGAATGCAGATAGATGACCGATGCTGGGATAGCCAGCAACGAACTATCAAAACGGTCGAGCATACCACCATGACCTGGCAATATGTTTCCGCTATCTTTAATGCCAAGGGTACGCTTCAAGAGACTCTCCACCAAGTCGCCCCAAGTGCCAAAGACCACTACGGTGAGACCGAGACCCATCCATTGCAGAAGGCTGAGCGTGGTCTGTCCCTGGCTGTTCTCCCATTGATAGATAAGGGCGGCTACCACGATGGTAAGCAAACCACCACCGATGCTGCCAATCCACGACTTCTTGGGTGAGATGCGAGGGAAGAGTTTGTAGGGAATGTAGCGAGACAGACCCCAACCGGTGAGATAGGCCCCCGTATCATTGGTCCAAAGGAAGAAGAAAATGCTGAGAGGCAATATCCACTGGTAGCTAATTACCGTAGGATGAGCGGCATCAGCTGTGAATCCCAACACATTGAGCAGCGAGAAAGGCAAGGCCACATAGAGTTGTGCCATAAGCGTATAGGCCCAGTTGTGGATGGGGTTAGGGCGCTGCAGGTAGAGTTCTGCCACCAAGAGGTAGATAATGCTACCGAGGAAAGGCAGGAAGATGGCTGCATCGCATTGACCAGCACAATACTGATAGAAGGCACCGAATAGCAGTACACCCGACAGCGAGGTGATGAACGTATTGACGTGTACTCCCTCCTGCTTGTTGACTATCTGGCAGAACTCGTGCACGGCAAGGAAAGTAATGATGGCAAAGAGTGCCGCCATACTCTTGTCGCCATAGACGATGCACCCCACCAATGCGCAGACAAAGAATACTGCTGTAATGGTACGTATAATAAAATTCTTCATATCGCTTGTTTATCCTTTTGACTCGTCATTTTCGGATTGGCTTGCCAAATCATTATTATCAGATTGGCTTACCGTCACGTTTTCGGATTGGGTCAATGATTCGTTGGCCTCCAACAGTTCTTCCGTGCGGCTCATCCAGGGACGCTTACCAAATATGCGTTCCACATCCTCTGCATAGATGACCTCATGGTCAACCAGCAACTGAGTAAGTTCTGCATGACCTTCCTTCTTCTCTATCAACAGACGTTTTGCACGTTCATACTGCTCTGCAATCATCGCCTTGCACTCCTCGTCTATCAGACGGGCAGTCTCCTCTGAGTAAGGACGCTGGAAACTGTATTCCTGATTGTTATAGTAACACAGGTTAGCCAACTTATCACTCATACCCATGAAGGCAATCATCGAATATGCCTGCTTGGTGACACGCTCCAAGTCGTTCATAGCGCCACTTGAGATGTGACCCGTAAAGACTTCCTCGGCAGCACGTCCACCCAGCAACGAACACATCTCGTCGAGCATCTGCTCCTTGGTGGTAATCTGTCGCTCCTCAGGTAGATACCACGCGGCACCTAAGGCACGTCCACGAGGCACGATGGTAACCTTGACAAGAGGATCTGCATATTGCAAGTTCCATGAAATGGTGGCATGACCTGCCTCGTGAAGGGCAATGGTGCGCTTCTCGTCGGTAGTCATCACCTTGGTCTTCTTCTCCAAACCGCCAATGATACGATCCACAGCAGAGATGAAGTCGTCCTTGCTGACAAACTTTTTGTCGTGACGAGCTGCTATCAAGGCAGCCTCATTACAAACGTTGGCAATGTCAGCACCGCTGAAACCGGGTGTCTGACGAGAGAGGAAGTCAATATCGAGTGTATCGTCAGTCTTGACGTTCTTCAAGTGAACCTGGAAGATAGCCTTACGTTCGCTCAGATCGGGCAGGTCAACGTGAATCTGACGGTCGAAACGTCCGGCACGCAACAACGCCTTGTCCAGGATGTCGGCACGGTTGGTAGCTGCCAGTATGATGACACCGCTGTTGGTACCAAAACCGTCCATCTCGGTAAGCAACTGGTTCAAGGTGTTCTCACGCTCGTCGTTGCCACCCATTGAGGGATTCTTGCCACGGGCACGACCAATAGCATCAATCTCGTCGATGAAGATGATGCAAGGACTCTTCTCCTTAGCCTGACGGAACAAGTCGCGCACACGACTAGCACCCACACCCACAAACATCTCCACAAAGTCGGAACCCGACATAGAGAAGAAGGGTACGTCGGCCTCACCTGCCACAGCCTTGGCAAGAAGTGTCTTACCTGTTCCCGGAGGACCAACCAAAAGTGCACCTTTGGGTATCTTACCTCCCAGTTCAGTAAACTTCTTGGGATTCTTCAGGAACTCCACAATCTCTTGTATCTCTTGCTTGGCACCTTGCTGTCCAGCTACATCCTGAAAGGTGACTTTGGGACCCGTCTTCTTGTCCACCAGCTTGGCTTTGCTCTTGCCCACGCTGAAGATACCTCCACCGCCACCACCGCCGCCTACACGACGCATAATGAACATCCAGAAAATAATGATGCCCACAAAGGGAAGAAACTGCCACAACAGGTTGGTCAGCGTATTGTTTGACTGTTCATACTCCACCTTTATCTTTCCATGACGAGCCACGAAGGCAGAGTCGTTGTTCAGCTTGTCGATGTAAGGCTGGATGCCCTCGTCGGGACAAAGTACATCAAGGTAAGCATCGTGATTGGGATCGACATTGCGATGGAAGATGTCGCGTGTATGCTCTGATGCCACAAACATCTTGAGCTTGCCTTCACGCTGGTTCACCAACACCTTGCTGCACCAGCCACTATCCACATACTCCTGAAACTCGCTGTAAGTAGCCTCCTTGTAAGTACCGCCAAAGTCTTTCGATTCACCGGTAAAGAAGAGATAGCCCAACACTACGGCCACTACCAAGTATATCCACGACAAACTGAAGCGTGGTTTCTTATTCTGATTATTGCTATTTTCGTTCATCTTGATTATTTCATAATCTGCAATTCATAACTAGCATGCACAACCACCTACTCGAAGTCGCGTCTATTCCACGTCCTCCAGTTCGGTCAGCATAGCATCGGCCCACAGATGCTCCAGGTCGTAAAACTCACGTTCCTCGGGAAGGAACACATGCACCATCACGTCGCCGTAATCCATAGCCACCCATACCGAGTGCTGCGTACCTACAACTGAGGCGGGATGACCACCACCTGCCTTGCGCACCACATCATCTACACTATGCGACAACGCATGCACCTGACTGGGTGAATTACCTGTGCACAACACAAAGTATTTGCAGATGGTTTCCTCTATATCCGTAAGATTCACGGTAGTTATTCGATGGCCCTTTTTCTCTTGCAGACCCTCAACTATTTTATCTACTAACTGTTCAGTTCCTAACATTCTATCTATTTCACATTATTTATAAAACGTACAAAGATACAATATTTACTTTGCTCGCTGAAATTTATCCCCTAAAATATGGCAAGATTAACCTTTTTTTTACTTTTTATGATAAAAAAAACGCAAAAAGATTTGCAGATAACAAAAAATGTCGTACCTTTGCACCCGAAAACGAGAACAATGAGGTTCTCCATTCAAAAATTGGGCTATGGTGTAATGGTAACACTGCAGATTCTGGTCCTGCCTTTCCTGGTTCGAGTCCGGGTAGCCCAACAAAAGCTCTCATCCGCAAGGTTGAGAGTTTTTTTGTATCCGTAACCTTTTCTTATTTGGGATCAGTTCGAAAAGTCTGTTATTTAGTATTTAGGCTCAGTTCGAAAAGTCAATTGCATTTTTTCCTACCATGCGCCTTGACTCTGCACTTAAAGTGCGCGAACATAAAACGAGGAGGTTGAAGAATGAAATAGAATCGAAGCATCCAGAACAGTTCAGATAGAAAACAGAGACGCCACATCACCTGATCGTGACATGGCATCTCTCTACATATTATATAAATACCCTTGAATTAAAATCACCACTCATTGTCCCAAATAGACCCCTTGGAAGGTGTTGAAGGCGATTCTTCATAGAAGTCACGCTCTACCTTGACCCATTCCTCTTCGGAGGAACCTGAGGTAATGATATCTTGAAGAACATTACCCTCCATTTCCAAATCAATCACAATTAATTCGGGAATAATATATTCTCTCATCATAATTCAACTCTTTAACGCATTATTTTACCATCACTTTCTTTCCATCCTGCACATACACTCCCTTTCGAGGAGAAATAACACGCTGTCCGGCCAAATTGTACATCACACCATTACCAGTCTTTACGCCCAGTTCTTTTGCAATCTGGATACTGGTCTCATCATCAGCCTCCATGTCATCAAAAGTGAATGCAAAAGTCTTCACTTGTTTAGTATATTCATCAATGTCTTTTAATTTAATTTTAGCCTTGAAACCAGCAAGAGTAGATCCTGTATAGAATTTCCACACACCATCGCCAGTCAATGTATAGACATGACTATCAATAGCTTGCTTTTCGGCCTTAAAACCATCATACGTCAATCTACCATCATCACCTTCAACTTTAGTATAACTTACCGTATAATACTTTCCTACCAAGCTATTTTGTTCTGCGCCAGAAGCTGCAGGATAAGGCTCTCCAGTAGTTCTGACTCTAGCATAAACAGTCTTACCACCCTTCTGCTCAATCAAAACTGGAGTGTTGGCAGGAATCCTCGTTCCATTCTCTGGCATAGTAATAAAAGTAACTTTAGACATTTCATCATTAACCTTACCAATATAGGCTTTTGCACCTTCCGTAATCAAATCAGCATCCTGTGGGCAGCAGAAAGTAGCATATCCTGCAGGTGAAATGCTTATAGGCAAATCAACAACCTTAGTAAGAATGATTTCGGTCTCTGAATCATAGTTGCCTGTAACTCCAGGTTTAGGGAATCCCATATAAGCCACATGAGCAGAGGTTCCTTTCTTTGCAATCAGCACCTTGTCATTCTCTGTAGGACCGATATAAACACTATAGGTATGAGCCACCTGAACTGAGTCACGGAGAATAGCACCTGTTTCTTTATCGCGGTCAGCAGGAAATCTGGTTACACGTGAGTCAGTAAACAAAATCGTAGACGCTGTTTTGTCACCATTCTCTTTCAGTTCGGTCTTCACAGCAAAATCTCCTTCTGTGGAATTTCCAAATACAAGACCCGTAGAGTAGTTCACGAGTTTACCCTCTGCATCATAATAGAATATAGTAGAAGCTCCAGGGTCCTTAACCACTTCTTTTCCGTCAACGGTTTCCATCTGTTCTGCAAGCATGTCGTATGTGGCCTTAGAGCTTGAACCAGAGAAATAAGTATTATTCTTTTCACCCTTCATTCGGATAAAGTCACCCACCTTAGGCTTGACAAGTCTCAAACGAGTATTGTAATACTCCAACTGATCAGCCAGTGCATAGACATTCTTTCCACCACAATTCTGAGCATCCTCATACATGTAATTAAGAGCATATTTTACTTCCTGCTCAAAATTACTTGTCAAACTTGGCTGACCTGCATCATCATAGCACTGGTAGCGGTTAAACTCGTTTGCAATCTGATGTCTAAGAGCAAACACCAGGTCATCAATCAACTTATCCTCTCTTTCAGATTCTGAAGTTCGAACAATCTCCCTGAAACGCCAGTGAGTAGCCTCAGATTGGCTAAACTTCCAACCTTCACGAGATTTGAAGGTTCCATCTTCTAATATTTCGATGTCTCTGTGCGACAAATAACCTAAATCGTCATAAACATTGTTATGCACCCAAACTTCCTTTTCCGTTTCCTCATCAGTACGAATAAAATCCACATTGTAGTTTCCTTGCGCAACACCCACACTACGAAGTGTGTACATGTTTGCCACCTTATTATCGCTACTGTATCGGAACTGTTCAGGATTGAAGCATCTCCAATAAACAGGATTCTCACTAATGTTACCATCAGCACCAAGATAATACATTTTGCTATTCTTAGTACCATTATTTCTAAAGGTAAATCCGTGATCATTTTCATATTCTATCTCCCAAAGACTACCATAATCAAGGTCAATACCCCAATCATGTTTTTCTATTGTAACAAAAGAGCATGACACAGGGGTTGTGGACATATTAACACCGTTAAAATAAAGTCCACTTCCTAAATTCTTAATAGAGCCATCAGGCTGAAGTACCCAAACTGCACCATCACTAAGGTCTTGACCACGTTGGCCATTTAGACCGTAAATAAAAGAGACAGCACCATTTTCGTTTCGCTGACTATTTAAATAAGTAGCACTTGCGCCCCATAAAGCATAGTCGCCCCCATTAGGCGTAACCGCACGAAGAAGATAACCATGATCAACATCGTTAACTTTCTCTAATTTGAAACCAATCACAGCATTATTGCTATTAACAGCATCATTTTTATCGCCCATAGCGCAATTTTGGGCACCACTACCATACAGATACTGTGCATCATTTCCTTCTCCAATACGAATTGTCAACACAATGCCATTGTCTGCTGCATCGCCAGGATTCTCCACACGATTCACTTGCCCTTTGGAATCACCCATAAAGAAATAGTCCGGATTACCCATATTCAAATAAGTACCCGTCCATCCTGACTTATCCTCACCGCCTATATTATGAGCCTGGATACGATACTGTTCCTGTCCCCACATTTGTTCAGCCGTAAAATAACGATAGGAAGACGCGTCATTCAAAACATCTTGAACATTGTTAATTCGGATTGCATCATTGCTTCTCTCAGGAACAAAATTCGCCATTTTCGACTCATCACTGGAAATCATATAGAAACCAGAAAGACCTCGTAACTGCTCTACACTAGTCACCTCGCCATTTCCTGCATATTCAATCATCCAGTTAGTACCATTAAGGCAGTTTTCCTTTTTGCCAGTTTCATCGTCATAATATAGACGTTCTTCTGGTTCATTTTCATTAGTAGTCATCCACAAATGTTTGTAGGGACTAGCGCAAGCATAGCCCAACACACTAAATTTGTCAGTATAGGCATCGTAATGGTGAAGTTTAAAATTCTTTTCAGCATAGTCTTCAAGACCATTTTCTATTTTGAATCTCCATTGCAACTGATATCTGTCATCCGTCACATTTGAGTACACGCGGGTCTTCTCACGCATTTCGATGTGGGTGGTATCATCATCAATACATAACACCTTATTATCATCTACAATAGCAAAACCAAAAGGAACCTTGTTCAAATCGTCTAGTTCCAAATATCTATCACCGATGGTGTATCGTGGTGTTACTCTAATTTCATTATCTGCAATAACACCATTCTCACCTTCAGGTCTAAGCAAATACATGCGGGTAACAATAACACCTGCATCAAAACTTCTAGACTTAATAGCATTAAGATGCGCTATGCCATTCCAATCGTTCTTTATCTTTGTCAAGTCGATAATATAAGCCTTTTTCCCACCCCCAAGTTCCTCAACAGTTTGATAGGCATCTGTTTGATCTGCATTATTAGGTATGTCGATCATACCTTCGGGAGCCTGACCACTATCTCCTACACGATTAAACAAAAAACGAGGAGTTCCCTCTGCCACCTCAACCACAAGTGCTTCATAAGCAGACAAGTCTGCATAATTATTCCCATTAACATTGGGGTCACCATAGATGTTGACCTCACTATAGCATAAATTAAAAGTAAAATGGCCTTGCCAACCAGTACTGTACATCGCTTTGGTCAGTTTCACACGTGTTCTGGCCTCACTTGACACCCCAAAAACAAACAAAAGGGCGAATAAAAATAGTGCTTTCCTTAACATAAATAAGAGTAGTAATTTTGGAATGATTTATTTACAATATCAAGATACATACAATAAAGTATTTTGCAAAGGTAGCAAAAATAAACATATAACAATGAAAATCAACGATTTTTTTTGTGCATTTTTTACTTTTTCCTATTTTATATCAATTTTATAGGGAGAGGCTAACCATAAGACGCTACAAATCAAGCACAAAAAACATCTTCACTCCCTTTGTCTGCGTCACTCTGAAATGAAGGATTACATAAGACAAAGAGAGCGAAGATGACAGAGTCTTTTCCTATACGAAATAAAAAGGACTATTTCAGACGAAGCTCGTTGATAAGGTTGTCGGCATGTCCCCACTTGTCGATAAGATAGAGCACGAAACGGATATCCACGCCGATGCAACGCTGAAGGGCAGGATCAAAAGAGATGTCGCCCGACATAGCCTCCCAGTTACCATCGAAAGCCAGACCTATGAGTTCGCCCTTTCCGTTGAACATAGGAGAACCAGAGTTACCGCCGGTAATATCGTTGTTGGAGAGGAAGCAAAGCTGCATCTCGCCCGTCTGCTTGTCGGCATAGCGACCAAAGTCGCCCTGCTTAAGCAATGAGATAAGGTTATCCTCGAGCATATAGTCCTCAATCTCATCCTGCTGGGCAGCCTTGTCGAGCAGACTCTGGGCATTGGTAAAGTAGTTGTAGTGCTGACCATTAGCCGTATAATCCTGTACGATGCCATAGCTCAGACGCATAGAGAAATTGGCATCGCTATAGTGAGGCTGACTCTGCTCCATCTCAAGGAAGGCTTGCGTAAGCAGGTTCTCGTTATAGGTAAGTTGCAAAATACATTCGCGATATTGCATAATCAAAGCCGAATAAGCCATAGAGAACTCTGATGCCATCTTGAGTGCAGGATCCTCCTGCAAGTCCTTACCCGCCAGAATGATGTCACGAATGGCATGAGGACCCACCAACTTGGTGTTGCCAAAGATATGACGAACATAGGCGGTATAGTCTCCACCGAAATCACTTTCTACGGTCTTGCAAAATTCAGGAAGCCACTCAGAATCCACCTTCTCAGCCATCAGTTTCATGAGAGTGGCAGTACACTCCTCATCCACCCTGGCGTCATAGTCTTTCATAAAGTCCTCATAAGCCTTCATGCATTGCACCGTCGAGGCACTATCCTCGCAGAGAGAAAGCTGGTCGGCCAATTGTGCCAGAGACCAAATCTCCATGCCAGAACGTGTCTCATTCATGTACATCAAATTACGTATCATAGGAGCACTGGTGGCATAACCCTCCTTCAAGGTTGCAAGCATCTTCCCGAAGCGCTCCTGACGAGCCTCATCGGCATTTACCCAACTTGAAATGGTCTGCTCAAGCTTCTCCTTCTCGGCCACCACGCCCAGGTCAGCCAATGCCTTGTTCATACCAATGCTGTTCTTCCAGTAGTTGCTTGACGAGGCAAACTTACTGGCATACCTGATGGCAATGGCACGGTCGCTCTTCATCCACTTCTTCCACACATCCTGCTTGATGCCACGCACCTCAATACGAGGCTTGTTCTGCTGCTCAATGCGCTCGGTAATGCCGTAGCTGCTCAGATAGCGTGAAGTAGAGCCGGGGAAACCGATGGTCATGCAATAGTCGCCAGGTGCATAGCCATCCAGACTGATCTGTGCCCAGCGCTTGGGATGAAGAGGCACATTGTCCTTGCTGTACTCGGCAGGCTCACCATCCTTGTCGGCATAGACACGGAACACACTGAAGTCGCTCGTCTGACGAGGCCACATCCAGTTGTCGGTATCGCCACCAAACTTGCCCAGACTCTGGGTAGGGGTAAATACAAGACGAATGTCGCGATACTCCTTGTAGATAGACACGAAGAACTGACTGCCACCACAGAAACTCTGCACACGAACCTCACGACCCGGATTATTACGAATGTATTCTCTTTCTATGTGGTCCAACACGATACTGGTATTTCTAAGCGTGGTCTCTGCAAGAGAGCCCTTATTATCATGTTCACGCTCATACGCAGTTTCTTCGTTCAGCTCGGCCACTCTTTCCCTCACACGGTCGGTAACATCCTCGGTGCGCTGCAAGAAGAACACGCTCAACCCCTCGGCAGGGCGCTCCTCTGCATAGCTATGAGCCACAAAACCGTTCTTCAGAATATCATCATCAGTAGTACTCAACGCCTGAATGGAACTGAATCCACAATGATGATTGGTGAATACCAGTCCATCGGGACTTACCACCACACCCGAACAGAAATCACCAAAGTCAACCACAGCATCCTTCAATGAAGTGCCACTCTCAGGGTCATAGAGTTCCTGGGCAGAGAGTTTCAGTCCCATCTGCTGCATGTTGCGCTGGGTGCGAGGGTCAATATGATGCAGTACCCACATACCCTCATCAGCCCATGCTGTCAAAGAACTGATGGCCATTAAGCCACCTAACAAAATCTTCTTTATCATCATCTTATCTTATCGTTTATTTGTTGTCGATTATTTGTCTAACGTTTATTTATTCTTCTTGGGATAGCGGCGTGCCCATCCCTCTTCGCTGAAATCGGGCTCTTCGCCCACAAGATCATTCTTGCCGGCCTTGCTCTTCTCGGGATTCATAAATTGCATCCAATCTTCCTTGCCATACTTCTTGCCACGTGGAGCCGTGTAACCACGCTCTTCGCGAGAGGGCTTCTTTCTGCCTTCTTTGTCAGAACGACCGCCTTTTCCCGCTGCCTCAGCCTGAGCCGCTGCCCTACGCTGGGCACGGTTCATCTTGGGCTCTTTTGAAGAACCGGGCTCTCTGGAAGAACTAGAGCCACTAGAATTTCTAGATTCTCTAGAAGAACTAGAGCCACTAGAAGAGCTAGAGCCTTTAGAGCCTCTTGATTTCTTGGGCTTATCCTCATCGCCTTCGGCATCGGCCACTTCCACGCGCACCTCTCGTCCTTTCACGCGAACGCCCTTGAGCCCCTTGATGATGCGGTCGGCCTCTTCCTCGGGAACCTCCATGAACGAATAGTTCTTCATCAGGTCGATGCGTCCTATCTCAACCTTACCCTTGACGTTGTCGTTGACCAAGCGAATCATCTCACGGGCAAAGATGCCATCGGTCTTGCCCACCGTGACAAACAAACGGGTAAAACCAGCCTCTGCGGTTCGGTCACCCTTCTTGCGCTTGCCACCTTCGCGTGTTGACGACTTGCTGCCACGCTCATCGGGAATCTCTATCTCGGGAGCATTGGCATAATACTGCAAGAAACGGCCAAACTCACGACTCAGCACGCGCTTGATGAGGTCTTCCTTGTCGAGCCATTCCCATCTACGGCTTACCTCGGGTAGGAAGTCTGCAATCTCCTCTTCGTCCACCTCCTCATGCTCAATGTCGTCGATGACGCGATAGAGCTGTTTGGCGCAGATATCCTTTCCGCTGGGCAGTTCGCCCTTGATGAACTCCTTCTGTATGGTCTTCTCTACCAACTTGATCTTGCCACGTTCGCGAACGTGCACGATGCAGATGCTGGTACCCTTCTTTCCCGCACGACCTGTACGGCCGCTGCGATGGGTATAGCTCTCTATGTCGTCGGGCATACCGAAGTTGATGACGTGCGTCAGGTCGTCCACATCCAAACCACGGGCAGCCACATCGGTAGCCACCAGCAGCTGGGTGCGATGCTTGCGGAACTTCTGCATGGTGAGGTCGCGCTGTTGCTGCGACAAGTCGCCATGAAGCGAGTCGGCATTATAGCCATCGCGGATAAGGTTGTCGGCCACCTCCTGCGTCTCCATACGGGTACGGCAGAATATGATGGCAAATATCTTGGGATAGTAGTCTACCACGCGCTTCAAAGCCAGATACTTATCCTTGGCATGAACCATGTAGTAAACGTGATTCACGTTCTCGGCACCCTCGTTGCGGCTGCCTACCTGTATCTCTTCAGCATCCTTCAGATAGTTCTTGGCAATGCGTTCAATCTCCTTACTCATAGTGGCACTGAAGAGCAAGGTATGGTGCTCCTCGGGTACCCCTTCGAGAATGGTGTCAAGGTCTTCCTGAAAGCCCATCGAAAGCATCTCGTCAGCCTCATCGAGCACTACATAGCGCACATCGTCCAGCTGAGCCGCCTTGCGGTTCATCAAGTCGATCAAACGACCGGGTGTAGCCACAATGATGTCAACACCATGCTTGAGGGCACGAATCTGAGGTTCGATGTTTGTACCTCCATACACGGCCAAGAGGCGCAGGTCGGGAATGTACTTGCTGAAGCCTTCCAGATCGTCAGCAATCTGAAGACAGAGCTCTCGGGTAGGAGCCAATATCACGGCTTTGGGCAGGTTGTCCCTATTCTCCCACTCCCCAGCTCCGTCAGAGCCATCAGCGCTGCCGTCGGATGATGATGAGAAGGTAGAGATGCGTTGCAATACGGGCAAACCGTAGGCAGCCGTCTTACCGGTTCCTGTCTGGGCGAGAGCCACTACGTCGCGATCCTGTTCCAGCAGGAAGGGGATAACAGCTTCCTGTACGGGCATGGGATGGACGTAACCTGCCTCGTCGATGGCCTTCAGCAATGCTTCTGAAAGACCCAATTCTTGAAATGTCATAGATTTATATTGTTGATTATGTCGCAAAATTACTAAAAAAAGTCGGAACCTTATGCTTATATGAATTATTTGTTGTAGTTTTGCAACAAATTTAGACAAAAATGCGTAGAGTAATTGCGATGGGAGAGACTATTTTAGACATTCTCTTCCAAAACAGCCAACCCATTGCTGCCGTTCCAGGAGGCAGTTGTTTTAACAGTATCATCTCATTAGGAAGAACGGGTACTCCCTCATTGTTCCTGGGTTACACGGGCAATGACCTTGTGGGACGACAAACCGTTGATTTCTTGAAGGAAAACGGCGTAGATGCCGGCTTCTTCGAGATGAAGGAAGATGAGAAGAGTGCCATCTCGCTGGCTATGCTCGATGAGCATGGCGATGCCAACTATATTTTCTACAAAACGCCCCCCAGCATCAGCGAGCACACTCCCATACCCGTATTCACCCATGAGGATGTGCTTCTCTTTGGCTCGTACTATGCCTCATGCGAGGGCACACGTGCCTACATCCGTCGCATCCTTGAGGAAACACGCAAGGCAAAGACCATCGTTTACTACGACTTGAACTTCAGGAAGTCGCACCAACACGAACTACAGAAACTGATGCCCACGCTGATTGAGAACTTTCAGCATAGCGACATCGTGCGTGGTTCTGCCGACGACTTCGAGGTGATGTATGGCGAGCGCGATGCACGCACCATCTACACAAAGCATATTGCACAATACTGCAACCTCTTTATCTGCACCAGCGGCCCCGGCCTCATCACCGTGTGCACTCCCGAAGGCTTTATGGACTTCAGCGTGCCCGAAGTGAAGACTGTCAGTACGGTGGGAGCTGGCGACAACTTCAACGCTGGCTTCATCTACGCCCTGACAAAGAAGGGGATAATACGCGACGAACTCCCTGCGCTCTCTTCCACCGTTTGGGAAGAGCTGATCAAGACCGGCTGTGCCTTTGCCACCCAGGTGTGCCAAAGCGAGCAAAACAGCATCAGCCAGGAGTTTGCCAACAGCCTGTAGCCTCCCTTTGACCTGGATTATTCATAACCGCAGGCTCATTGACAATTGATAATTGATAATGAATAATTTGAGATTACATATACGGTCTCATTATTTCCGACTGGGTATTACCGCCAGTAGCCTAATTATCAATTGTCAATTATCAATTATCAATTCCTGCACAAAGGCAGGTTAAGCCTACAAAGGCAAAGCAGGAGGCGTAAGGGCAACCATCCTAAGTATGGCAGGAACCTGTTCAATGGGTTTCCATGCAGGCATGCCAGGCATCCAGGCAAGGGTGTCCTTGCTGATGGTGCCCTGCTGAATAAGCTTTATCAAATCAGCATCACCCAAAGGGCCGACCTGCTCACCGTCGATCGCCACGTAATAGACATGGTTGACGGCCTGAGGTTGAGGAATGGTTTGAGCCGAACCCGGAATATACATCGACTGCATGGTTTGGTTCATACTGCTAACCAACTGCTGTGCTATTGACATGCTCATTCCAAACTCTACAAGACGGTCGATGGAATAAAAATTATTATTGTCCATTGTAAATTTTCTTTATCAAGTAAGCCATTCTTATTTCGCAAGCTACCAACTTGCTCAATCACAGAAATATAGTATTAGTATATCAAGAAGTTAAGCCAACCTACCAAGTTCCTACACGTTTCACTCGGGTTTCACTCGTTTGGCTTACGTCTGGCTTACGTGTTTTGACGTAAGCCAGACGTAAGCAGACTGAGCGAAAGTAAGGTGAACCTAAGAACATAACAAATGTAAATGTAAGTGACATAGGTACTATCCACCTGGATTATACAGAAGCCCTCCCCGACCACTCACTTTTGCGAGGGAGTTAGCTCCATATACCTAAAATCTGCTTAAAGTGGAGGCACGGAACCCGGAATAGGAGGAACTGGTGGAGCGAAAAGCGAAGCCAGCTCGGGCAAGGTACTTGCAGCTGCCCATTGAGGCATACCCTGCTTCCACACCAACGACTGAGCCGTAAACTGTCCTGCCGCAGCCATTTGCTGCAGTTGCTGTAAGGTAAAAGGCCCCGTCTGCTGCCCGTTGACAGCTACATACACAGCGATGTTTCCAGGCACAGGAGGAGGCGTGTTCAAGGCATTTTGTATGTTCTGCCCCATATTGTTCATCATGCCGGCCATCTGCTGCCCCATGGCACCGCCCATCATCATGCCCGTCATCATGCCAGCGGCATTCATGCCACCGCCGCCACCACCATCGCCAGTGCTGCCCATATTGCCAAGGCTCTGTGCACCAGCCTTGAGAACTTCGGCTTGCTGGTCAAGGGCATGCGTACCAATGTAGCTGGTTTCGGTTTGCAGACGCTGAGCACGCTGCATCTCCTCACGCTGTATGCGCATCGTCTCTTCCATATTCAGCAGATTCAGGCGCTGGGTTTCCTCCATGTTCTTAATATTCAAGTCAACCTGAGCATTCATCGTCTTCTCGGTATTGCCTGCCGTTAATGCGCGCAACTGCTTGTAATAAATGCTCGACTTGTCGATGTCGAGAGCCGACACATCAAAGCGTTTCAGGTTAACGCCGAAGTCCGATTCAAGCTGAGGACCCACTCTGCCTTTCAGCATTTCGCCTATTTCAGATATCTTTGTCTCCAGCTGCACCAGAGGAATGCCCGTGGAAGCAGGAATACCCATTACGGCACTCTTCACCTCGGTGTTGAGCATGGATTGTATCTGCTGCTGCAACTTAGAGGGTTCAAAGTCAATCAGACGATTCTTCTTGATAAACGACTTGTAGTCGGTAAGATTATAAGTAATGGTTCCACGCACGGCCATAGGTACGCCATGATCGGGCAGTCGTGGGTCGAACATATCGAAATATGGCACACCAAACTTAATCTGATTGTTGCTCTGCAAGTTGATGAAATACACTTCGGCTTGGAACGGAGCATCGCCACCATAGAGCATGGCCACGAAATTGGCTATGAGGGGAAGGCTGGACGTCTTAAGCGTCTCATCAAAGGGACCCTCGATGAAATCCTGAATCGTACCATCCTTCTGCTTGTACACAAAGACTGCTACCTCGCCATCCTTGACGCGCAAACTACTACCCCATCGTATTGAATTCTCACGACTGGTTGTATTGACATCTTGCCCTGATGGACGCCATTTCCATACCAAATAATCTTCCTGGTCACAGCGTATGACATTCATCATACCGCCACTTTTTCCTCTACTAAAAATTCCCATATTCTGCTATGTTTTGAATTTCATTCTTTACTACATTTCACATACATCCTTCAGAGAGCTCTCATGCCCTTATCCGGACGGATATGAATTGGCTACTTTTTATTGATTCTTCTGTAGAAGAAGAACGCATAAGCCATGAGACACATTATGACTGCACCACCCAGTACCTGAAAAGCCTCATCGGGTCCTTTCTTCTGGTATGAGGTAAAGAACATCAAGGCACTGAAAAGAACCGTGCCCACAAGGCAGCCCAAGTTCTTCTTGGCAATCTGTGCCTTGCGTTCCTTTTCCTTTTTCTCCATCTCCTGCTTGTGCTTGGCTATTCCATCCTCAATTTCGAGAATGAGCGCCTTGACTCTGGGATTGTCACCATAAAGTGCCTTTCCCTGGCGAATCATGCCCTCGAGCTTAGCAGGCGACTCGACCTTACCGTTGCGAAGCAACATCAGTTCAGCCTCCATCTCAGCCATGAAACCTCTTACTGCAAAACTATCACTGTCCTTTGCATCAATCACATAACCGCAATTGGGGCATGTGGCCGACATGGCTGGAATAATCTCACCACAAACCGGACATTTGTCCACCTTGGGCTTCTTCTCTTCTTCTGCATTTTGCATTTGCTGCAAACGGCCGTCAATGATTATGTCAATCTCATCAGCGCTGATACCCTCTGCGCGGGCTTTTGCATAGAGCACCTTACGCTCTTTTTCAGAGATAACACCATCAACTATTGATGCTCTTATCAATTCTTCTAAAACTATAGAAAGTGCCATATTTCAATTAATTATAATAAAATTTAGTGAATAATAGATATTAAGTTCCTGGGTTACTACTCATAGACCAACGTAAACATATGCTCGGGTTTGAACACCTCACAGGCAGTTTGGTACAACTCCTCTGCCGTGAGAGCCTCAACCCTGCGACAAAGTTCTTCGCACGTCTGCGTATGTCCATAGTGCAGGAAACGCTTGGCCATACTGATTGCCACGCTCTCAAAGGCATCAAACGATACACCTATCTGACCTATGAGCTGACGCTTGGCAGCTGCCAAGGAAGAGGCAGAGAGAGGAGCATCGGTAAGGCGCGACAATTCCTTTAGGACGAGTTTCTTGCAACGCCCCACATCGTGAGGATCACAACCAAAATAGACACTCCAAAGCCCGGCATCGGTATAGCATGAGGAAACACTCTCAACGGTGTACACCAACCCATTACGTTCGCGCAAAGCCAAGTTGAAGCGTGAGTTCATGCCAGGACCACCCAGTATGTTGTTGAGCATGTACAAATGCAGGTGTCGAGGGTCGGTAGCGCTGAAACCACGCGTACCCATTATCACATGCGCCTGATGAGTATCCTTCTTCAGGACAACTTCTCCACCCTGCATGGAGTGACTCTCCAAAGCTGTTTCAGCACCACGCAAGGGATTGGAAGGAGCAACAACACGCACCCTCTCATCTTCATGGCAAGTGCGAAGCGCCTTCTCCACCTCTGCCACGATGCGCTTCATGGGTATATTTCCCAATACATAGAACACCATATTCGACGGATGGTAGAGACGTTGCGTAAAACGATGTATGTCTTCGCTTTTCATCTTTCGCAAAGCTTCTGCATTACCTAATATACTATGACCCAGCGGATGATTCCGGAACACAAGATTCTCAAATTCATCATAGATAAGTTCGGAAGGCGAGTCATTATAGCTTTCAATCTCGTCAACAACTACCTCAACCTCCTTTTCCATCTCTGCCTGTGGATAGGTACTGTTCAGCACGACATCGAACAACAGATCAACGGCTCTGCCAAAATGGGGCTTCAGGAAAGTGCAATAATACACGGTTTCCTCCTTGGCAGTATAGGCATTGAGGTCACCTCCCACAGTTTCCATTCTGTTTAAGATGTGCCATGCACGACGCCGGTGGGTACCCTTGAACGTGAGGTGCTCGGTAAAGTGAGCCATACCCTCCTCACCCGGCAATTCATCGCGCGTACCAGCATCTACTACAATGCCGCAATACACCACATCAGTAGCAGAAGGGGCTGCCACGATGCGCAAGCCATTATCAAATGTAAAAGTCTCTATCATGATTTTCGAAAAGTGTTCCACAAAGGTAATCATTTTTAGGTATTTTCCGACACATAGACACGAGAAATGATGTTTTGTGTTGCAGAAACGATAATATATTTGTAATTTTGCACAAAATTAAGCAGATGATGAAACTGAGTGAATTAAAAATTGGTGGTTCGGCCATCGTGCAACATGTGGAGGGAAGCGGTGCATTGCGTCAACATTTTCTTGACATGGGACTTATTCCGGGCGCCAAGGTTACTCTGATAAAATATGCCCCTATGGGCGACCCTATTGAACTGCGCCTGCATGGCTACGAGCTGACGCTTCGCAAAGCCGATGCTGCACAGATTAGCGTGGATCCAAGCGACGTCGCTCCTACTTCCATCGCCATCCAGAAAGACAAGGAAGACGCAGAAGAACCTGTGCTGGAGAATGTGGAGATACTAAAGAATCCAGAGATTCCACATCCTCGTTATGGTGAGGAGGGTGACCCCCGACATTCACACCACAATGGCACTCATCATCCACAAGAAGCAAACCACCTTAGCCAAGCCCAGGAAAACAAGGAGGGCAAGAGACCTACCCTTACCTTTGCACTTCTGGGTAATCAGAACTGTGGCAAGACTACCCTCTTCAACCAATTGACAGGGTCGAACCAACATGTGGGAAACTTCCCCGGCGTAACCGTTGACCGCAAAGACGGACAAATCAAAGGGCATCCCCACTCTGTAGTGACCGACCTTCCTGGCATCTACTCACTGAGCCCTTATACCAGCGAAGAGGTGGTTTCACGCAAGTTCCTATTGGAAGAACACCCTACCTGCATCATCAACATAGTGGACGCCAACAACATAGAGCGCAACCTCTACCTTACCATGCAATTGATGGAATTGGACATGCCTATAGTGATTGCGCTCAACATGATGGACGAGGTGGAAGGCAATGGTGGCACCATACGCATCAACGAGATGGAGCAAATGCTGGGCGTGCCTGTGATTGCCATCTCTGCTATGAAAAACGAAGGTGTGAACGAGTTGGTGAAGCATGCCATACACATTGCCAAGTATCAGGAGAAGCCTGCCGTACAAGATTTCTGTTCGCCCACCGACCAAGGAGGCGCCGTGCATCGTTGCATCCATGCCATCATGCACCTCATCGAGGATCATGCACAAGCAGCCGGCATACCCATCCGCTTTGCTGCCAACAAACTCATTGAGGGTGACACCTTGGTGCAACAGGCACTCGGGCTGAGCGACAACGAACAGAAAACCGTTCGGCACATCCTTCGCCAGATGGAGGAGGAACGTGGCATCGACTGTGCAGCAGCCATGGCCGAGATGCGCTTCAACTTCATTCAGAAAGTCTGCGAAAAAACCGTAGTAAAGCCTACCGAGAGCAAGGAGCACAGACGTAGCCGACGCATCGACAACATACTTACGGGTCGATGGACGGCACTCCCTTCCTTCCTGCTCATCATGGCAGCCATATTCTGGATTACCTTTGAGGGAGTGGGTGGAACCTTGCAAGACTTGATGGACGAGGGCATAGGCAGTATCAGCGAGTCAATGAGAACAGCTTTTGAGTCGTGGAACATCAATCCTTATGTCAGTTCACTCATCCTCGATGGAGCATGGGCAGGTGTGGGCAGCGTGCTCACGTTCATACCTATCATACTCTGCCTGTTCTTCTTCCTGAGTATGCTGGAAGACAGTGGGTACATGGCTCGTATTGCCTTTGTTACCGATTCGCTGCTGCGTAAAATTGGTTTGTCGGGTCGTAGCATTGTACCCATGCTCATAGGCTTTGGCTGCTCGGTGCCCAGTATCATGGCCACACGTACCCTACCCAGTGAGCGCGACCGCAAGATGACCATCATACTGACACCATTCATGAGCTGTACTGCCAAGATTGCCATCTATGGGTTCCTGGCTCGTCCTTTCTTTGGCGACAAGGCTTGGATGGTGATGATTGGACTTTATCTATTAGGTATAATAGTGGGTATCATTGTAGCCATACTGGCTAAGCTGTTCGCCTTCAAGGGTGAGGCAGTTCCCTTTGTGATGGAGCTTCCCAACTATCGTTGGCCAGGGCGTAAGAATGTGTCACACCTTTTATGGGACAAAACCAAGGACTTTCTGCAACGTGCCTTTACCATCATCTTTCTGGCCACTATCGTCATTTGGTTCCTTCAGCACTTCGACTTCCACTTCAACCTGCTGACCGACGAACAGGTGGAACAGTCCATACTGGCAAGCGTGGCAGGTGCCATTGCTCCCATATTCTCACCTCTTGGTTTTGGCAACTGGCAGACTACCACAGCACTTATCACGGGATTCATTGCCAAGGAAAACGTGTGCGCCATCATGGAACAGGTATATGGTGGTGCCGACATGCTTCCTGGCATCATGACTGCAGGAACAGCGCTTTCGCTCCTTGTGTTCTGTCTGCTCTACACGCCTTGCGTGGCAGCCATCTCAACCATACGACGTGAACTGAACACCAAATGGGCTGTAGCCATCGTGCTGGGACAATGTGCCATAGCCTGGATTTGTGCACTTGCATTTGCGATATAAGCCAACAATATGATATGAATATTCAGAGTATAGTTATACTAACAACCGTATTGGGTCTTGCAGCATGGGCCTTATACTACTATATAAAAAGAAACCGCCACACCGGAGGGTGTGGCAGTTGTACTTGCTATGATTGCACCTTGAAAAATATGCCATCAAAAAGGAAATCGTGCCAAGGTAAGAATTAATCCTCTCGCCCGCTTTCCTGATGTACACCTAAACGGTATTACCTATCTTCAACTCAGGATTGTAACAGAACTTGCTTACAAGGATGATACCATCCTCCTGATTACTCATCAATATTCTGCAGCACGCGACGAGCACCTACATAACGCTGATTGTAGTAGGCTGTGGTTGACTGCTCGGTGGTAACACCCTTCTTACTGCTGGCATGAACGAACTTGAAGGTCATGTCGCTGGGGTTCACCTCGGTAACAATACCTACGTGACCTACACCACCTCTGCCAGAACTACCCTGGAAGAACACCAAGTCGCCAGCTCGAAGATCGCTCTTGCTCTTGATAATCTGACCCTGAGTGTACTGAGCACGAGAGTCGCGTGACAGGTTGATGTCAAACTGACGATAAACGAAGCTGGTGAAACCAGAACAGTCGAACGACTTGGGACTGCTTGTGCCATGACGATAAGGCACACCAATATACTGCATAGCAGTCTTCACAATGGTCTCTCCGCTCACATCATCGCTATTAGCAATGGCAGCGGTATTTGTCTTTGCCTCGATGGCCTCGTTGTAGGCCTGCAAGCTCATAAAGTTCTGTGCAGAAGTCTTTCTCTTAGCAGAGACAGTTCTGTGCGAACGGCTCTTGCTGACAGTCTTCTTTTGGGGTTTAGCAGCATCCACCTGTGTAGCAAAAGGTATCGCTACAGCAAGCAAAACTGTTGCTAAAATCTTATTTATACTCATATCTATGGTATTAACATTAACAATCGGTTGCAAAATTACTAAATAAAAGCGGTAACTCCAAAAGAATTAACGTTTTTTACGCATTTTACCCTCAAATCAGGCATAACTGTGCATTCCACCCAACAAATAATTCACTCCAAAATAGGTCATAAGCAGGCATAGCAGGCATAGCGCACAATAGATGCGATAGTGGCGAGTGGAACGCAACCAGGGCAAACTCTCGCCATGTAGGGGAAGGCTGTACACAATGAGGGTGATAATGGCCCACGACTCCTTGGGGTCCCAACTCCAGTACGAACCCCACGACACATTGGCCCACATAGCACCGAGAAAGATTCCCGCAGCCAGGAAGAACACGGCCGGCTTGAGCAAACTGCGTTTCAGCATGCTGACAATGAGCAGTATGTAACTAACCATGATGACACCCACATGAATCACCAGCAAGGGAGACCTCAGTACGGGCATAAGGGGACGGAAGGCTATCGACACTACCATGTAGGACGCCAGTAACACGCCTACAACCCAGAAGGCCCACGATGCTCCCGAAGAGGAAGTTTTTGCACCGGCATTCGCACCCGACTGCCAAGAGGCAACGCTTCTTCTCCTACGCTGGAAGCCGTTCCACATCATACTGATAGCCAGAAGCATGTAACCCGCATAGGTGACACCTGTACCCCAAGGGTCATAGCTCACCGAGAACAGACTGCCTTGCTCGTCATCGTCGTACGAATTCTGATAGATGCGGTAGCCTTGCGAACGACCGATATGATTCATGCTGATAGTGGTATATTCCTTCTCGTCGCCATCCGACAGGAGTACATGGCTCACGTAGTCGCTACACGTCACGCCATCGTCATCGTACTCCACCACGAAGGAGTCGAGTGCCAGACAAAAGGGCAAAGGCTTGAGTTGCATTACCCCTTCACGTTTGGTTTTCTCGTAGTAATGCCGAGTGGCTTCGCCCTCTCTCAAATGGATGAGCCCCCTTCGGCTTGTGAGGTGCGTAACCAAGGCACCTATCAATATCACCACAAAACTGACATGTAAAAGAAAGGCAGAAGGACGCTTCCACATCTTCCTGCGAAAGAGATGCCAGCAAGCCGCCATTACCATAGACGCCCACAAACCCACAAACCACCAAGCGCCATACACCCAGCGATGGGCTTCTTCCGAGCCTATGCGACCTTCTATCACGGTGGCCACACCTATGGCAACGGCAAGGACAAGAAGGAGGACAAAAGGCAAAAAGCGACGCATCAGAAAGCTCTGTACTGAGTGTTTCGACGCTCCTTTACAGCCACACATTCCATTTCGATAAGCCATGTGGGACGGCACACAGGAGCTAAAGTAATAATAGTTGGAATGTCGGGGAAACGCTCTGCAAACATCTTCGACACAAGCTCATAATCAGCCGTATCGCGAAGATACACTATAATCTGCATAACGTCATCAAACGAGGTTTCACCCTCCTTGAGCAGCATCTCCACGTTCTCCCACATACGATGCGTCTGCCCTACGATGTCACCCACATGCAGCACCTCACCCTTGTTGTTGATACTGGCGGTACCCGAGATAAAGACGTGAGCACGATCGCCATACTCCATGACCGTGCCGCGTTCAAAGGTCACTCCATACTCGTAGGTGGGGTTCAGGTGAGTAGATGCGTAGAGATAACGCTGCTGACTGGGTTCAAAGCCTACCAAGGCGTATGCGCCCAACTGTACTATGGCACGAGTGTCGGCAGGCAGGCCCCCAATGCCTGTGCTGCTAATGTAATGCGTCTTCTCGGTAAGTCCCTGCTCCACGAAATTCTCACGACGTGCCTTAACCATACCGGCATATTGCGTATCGACGTCGCGCACAAAGAACCAGGTGCGGATGCAGTTGTCGGCCAAGGTTGCCTGGAATGGTTTCAAAGCCTCTTCGTACTCCACCAGCAAGGCCTCAGTCTGATGGGCACTATCCCCCTCACATTGGTGCATGCCCATCTTCCATAGGTGACGATAACCATTGTGCTGCGACACTACCATACCGCTTTCGCACTTTACCTCGCTTCCACGCTGCAAATACAGCCACGCTCCTATCTTGGAACCATCCAAAGGTTGCTGTTGGATGACGCTCACGGCCACTTCGGCTTCCTCACGCATCAGCGGTTGCTGATTGGTACTGTCTGACAGGAAATAACGTTTCAGTATGTATCTTGCACCTTGAAACTCGGGCATGGACAATATCATATCCTCTACAGCATAGATACGCTCCATCTGTCCTTTGAACAGTTCACCTCGGGGCTCCACATGAAGCATCACATGCCATTCGGCCACACCACCTTCGGGAGCAAAAGTGGTAGTTTCCATGGTTACGCCCAGATGCTCTATATATTGTTTTGCAAATTTCATGATGCAAAGTTAGTCATTTATTTACAAATAAACAATTCCTTTCCCTTTTTTTGGGATATTTTTGTTTATGACAAAAAGCATTAACTTGAATTATTCATGGTTTGTTTACGATTTTACAATTTACGGTTTATTTGATTATTTGGTTATCGCATGATTTTCATTTGGATGGAATAAATCGACAAAACAAATAGTAAATGGCAAATCTGTGAATGGCAGATACCTCTACGGAAAAAGAGGCATCCATTTGCTGGACACCCCCTTCTCGAATCTATTTAACAATCAATTAAAACTAATCGTGGTTTATCTTGTTCGAGGGCCTGACTGAGTACTGACTAAAAAATGACCAGGTACTGACTGAGTACTGACTGCCGACCAAATACAGTTCCTCGACCTACTGTATGCATAAGTTGCCTTCTGGGCACTTTTACTTCCCCTCAGCCATGGCCTTGTTCATCAGCTTCGAATATTTCTCAATGGCACGGGCGATGGTCTTCTGACATTTGGCAACAGTTTTTGAGTAGAATCCGAATTTCTTAATGAGCATATCATAATGCTTGTTCTGCTCAGCAAATCTATCAATCATTTCCCGATAGGCGTTCGACTTTGTAAAGACTCCAGTCTTGGGTGCTACTTCCGCTATTTTCTCAAAATCCTTATCAAGAAGTTTATTATTCCTGTCAATGTAGTCATAAGTATAATCTACTGCCTTGTACCAGCTCTGTCCCGACAAATTGAAACCATTTACTACCTCTGGACGCAATGATTGTTCCAAGCCTCGGTATCTTTCCTTCAACAATTCAAGACGAAACGTAATTTGCCCAGCGAGTTCATTTACTTTTTGTACAGCTTCCATTGAGAAGTCTTTGGGCAAAGCACGGTTAACATTGGGAGAACGATAAACATCGTCTTCATAATCAACGGCTACAGTATCTTCAATAAGACGACCATCTTGGTCCATGGCAGCTTCGACATCCACGCAATGCCCTGTCTCATCATCTTGATAGTCAGCAAGGGTATCACCCTCAACATCATCATTGTCATGACCTGCAATCATACTCTGTCCTGAGTAGCGACCTACGGTTCTCTCATATTCGTTATCCCCTTCGTAGAAACCGTTGTGCGTAGTGATACGGTAGGTCTTACCGGGTACCATATCCAGGTTGGTCCACAACTCGCAGAGCGAGCCATCAGGCATGACGGTACGGATGGCACCACACTTGCGACGTTCGATTTCAACGCTTATGCCAAATTCGCCATTTTTGTTCACTGGCATATAGGCAACACGTTCGTCATCAAGTTCTTTCAGTTCCTCGTAAGTATCGGCAATGACACGAAGCTCTTTCAGCTCTTCGTACGAATCGGCCATGAAGAAAACGTAGAGTGAGTCTTTAAGGTCACTACCCACGCGACCGTCAATCCTGAAGGTGCTGACTGAACGTTCCTGGTTACGCTCATAAAGGTCAGGACGGAGTGAGGTAATCATGAACACCTTGCCATATACTCTCTCATCACCATCCTTCTGCCACACGATAGCATAAGCATCACGCAGTTGGGGATTGGTGGGGTTCTTGGTGCACATCAACCACATTTCCTGATAGCGATTGGTGCGGACACGGAAGTTGGCCGACTGTGAACCATTTTCCAACAATGCCTTCAAGGAGAAGTTCTCATTGCTGCCAGGAGTAAGGTGAAGTATCTGATAGCTAAGTGGTTCGTCTCGAATAAAAGCTCTCGAAATAGCAATGGGATCAAATTCATCGCCACCAAAATCGCCCCGAGGGGAGACGAAACTCATGATGCGGATGCTCGACTCCAACATATTGGTATTGGGATTCTTTTCGACAGAATAAATCTGGGTGCTGTCAGTTCCACAGGACTCTATGACATTATTGAGTACCTCAACCACATGACGAGGAGGAAGGTCGTTTGTCGTTTTTTTACGAGAAGTCTGTGCACTTGCCATGACCACACTACAAACTGCGATAAGGAGGAAAAATATTTTTTTCATTGTGTTGTTTTATTAGAAATTATAGGATAATTAAAGGGAAATTACAGGAGCAGCAGCCTATCTCTGTGCCGACTGTTCCAAATTAAACTTAGAGATTTCAAGTTCCAGTTCCATCCATTTGAGGTAAGCCTCGTTGGATTGCCGCTTCATCTGGGCCATTTCCTCTTGGGTGTACTTCAGGTTCTCTGGACGGGTTATGGGGATGTCACGCTCCGAAAGAGTTACCTCTTCAGGTGCTACCTTCATATCGGCATTTTCTTCAAGCAATGCCAGTAGCGAATTGCCTTTTTCGGCTGTTGCGTCAACCACTTGCTGCTTGCTTGGCTCGGCCTCTGCCATCATATTGGGCATTGGCTCTTGCCTAGGCGTTGACAATGGCCTTTGCTTAGCCTTCTGTTCTGCACGAGCATCGGTCTTCACCTCCTTTTGCTGCGATTCCGTCTGCTCGGGTTGTGCTTCGGGCTTATGCTGCACGGGCTTCTGTTCAGGCTTAGCCTCAACATGAGCCACCACTATGCCATGCGTTTCATCCTCTGTAGTGCGCGGTGGAGTGAGGAAGATGGCCACTATACCAGCCACACAGGCGGCTGCCACAAGGGGCCAGATGATGCGCTTGCGCTGGCCACGATGGTTCACCTCCCTGTCCACACGCTTCATAAGGCGGGCATTGAGGTTGACGGGCATCTGAGGACGCTCCATCTCTTCCATACGGATGGCTTCACGAAGGTTTACGTCCTTCAGGCGTAGTTCGTCAAAATTGTCCTCGTTCATGATCGTAACATTTGAATGATTTTACATAGTTTCTTTCTCGTTCTCTGTAGCTTCGAACAGATTACCCCGGTGGAGGAAGCCTCTGTGACGTAAGCTATTTCCTTGATGCTCATATCGTCGAAGTAGAACATCGTGATGATGGCTCGCTCGTCGGGTGGCAGGTGTTTCAAGGCCGCTCGTATGAGCATCACCGTCTCTTGGGTGGCATGACCGAAGGTTGCCTCTACCTCATCCTCCGATATGGCCTCCGCCTTGCCCTCGTTGTCCTCGAAGTAGATCATCGGTTGTCGTTTCTGCCGGAGGAAGCTCACCGAGGTGTTGTAGGCTATTCGGTAGAGCCACGTCTGGAAAGAAGACTTTGAGGCATCGTAGTTGTCTATACTGCTGAACACCTTCACAAAAACATCCTGGTACACCTCCTCGGCATCCTCGTTGCTTGGAACCAGCCTTGCCACCTGGGAGAAGACATAGCCTCCGTACCTTTCGAGTACAAGTCGCTGCGTCTTGGGACGTTGTTTCTTCAGTCCCTCTACCAAACTTATTTCTGTTTCCGTTGCCATTTTGTTTTTTGGGTATTCTATACATATATACGCATATTCATGGGCAAATATTGCAAAAGGTGGAAAAAAAATAAAAAAAATTATACTCACCAAGACGAAACATAGAAGAGGAACACGTAGGGCAACCATACAGGAGACTATTTTTCAGCATCATTTAGCCATCAAAAATAAACTTTTTCGGCACACACACGTCTATTACAATATAAGCAAGTGGCTCTTATGTGCACATTACTTTCACTCAGTTGGATTACGTCTGGCTTACGTCAAAACACGTAAGCCAGACGTAAGCAAAGCGTGTGAAACTCGAGTGCTGGTAATAGCCACATAGAATGATGGCTGCCCCTGCCGCACACAGACCCTCTGCCCAGACGGATGGCGAGTGGCTACTGCCTCACACCTTTGTACTTTCAGAAAAGGAAGAGGAATAGATTATTACAATGTAGAAGACAAGGTGCTTTTAATCGGTGACAGCGGTTTAGAGCATAAAGAGAGTATTTTGATTACTAATTTACCCAAATAATAATTAAAGAGAACCATGAAAAAACTAATCATCGCAACATTGTTAGCCTCCATGATGGGAGGTTCCGTACAAGCTCAACGCAACCCTATGAGGGTTCGCGAGAACGTGCCCACCGACAGCATCAACCTCAGCGACCCCTTTGTGCTGGCCGACAAAGCCACCATGACGTACTACATGACCGGTACCGGAGGAATGATGTGGAAGAGTAAGGATTTGAAACGATGGACGGGTCCATACCAGGTGGCTGAGACCGACCCACAGTCGTGGATGGGACCAAGACCCATGATTTGGGCAGCCGAACTGCATCAATACAAAGGCAAGTACTATTACTTTGCCACATTTACCAATCAGGCAGAATCAATAGGCACCTATCGTGGCAACAACATCGAGCGACGTGCCAGCCACGTGCTGGTGAGCGACAAGGCCGAAGGGCCTTACCGTCCGATGGCAGACGCTACCTATCTGCCGGCAGACAAACCTACTCTGGACGGCACGTTCTGGGTGGATGCCGACGGTAAGCCTTATATGGTGTATTGCTGGGAATGGTTGCAGCAATGGGATGGCACCATCGACAAGATTGAACTGAAGCCCGATCTGAGTGGAAGCATAGGCGAGGGAAAGACGCTGTTCCGTGCCAGCGACTCACCCTGGAGCCGCGAGAAGAACGAGAAGGGAGAGATTGTGCCCAACAAGGTGACAGACGGACCGTTCCTGTTCAAGACATCGACAGGAAGGCTGGGTATGCTGTGGACAAGCTGGGTGTACGACGTGTACACACAAGGAGTGGCCTACTCGCAAAGCAACACGCTTGACGGACCTTGGATTCACGAACCCAATCCCATCACGCCTCCCAACTACGGGCACGGCATGCTGTTCTACGATTTCAACGGACAACTCTTACTGTCGTGCCACAGTCATAGAAAAGACGAGAGAGGGCGTACCATACGCATTCCCCGCTTCTTCAAGGCAAGCCTTGAGGGCGAAAAACTAAAGGTGGAAGAATAGTTCCTTACTCCTTTCTTCGCGCTTACAACGAAAAAGGCAAGAATCTCAGACAAAGAAAAAAGTCGTTATCGGCACTCACATGCATGCGATAACGACTTTCTTCATTATTCCCTTCCCCTATTCTTGTCACGGGCACGTTGTTCATCACGTTCCTTATTGCGGTCGCGTATGCTCTTCTGCTTATCGGGCTTCTGTTTGGTAATGGCCTTGGGCTTCTGTTTGTCACGGTCAATGCCACGCACGTTCCACGACTGTTCAATATCCCACTTGGCCTTGACCGAGATAGGCTTGGGGAAGTAGAACACCTCCTCTGGCTGCAACTTCTGGTCGTAATTACCCGTATCCCATTTGGCATTGCCATTGCGGTCGATGAAAAGACGCAAGTAGTATTCGCCTGGCTTTAGATAGAAAAAGTCGGCACGCTCGTTCTCTACCATGACCGAAGTCACAGGTTTGTCCTGACGGTTGAGCAACTCGACATAGGCCGTATCACCTTCTTGCAAATCAAGATGACTGAGCTTCAGGAATATGGTACCAAACTCATCGAGCGAGCGCACACGAATGTCGGTCTTGACGGGTTTTGCCTCATGCCCCAATATACCTACAAAAGCCGTACTATCGGTTTGAAAGACGTAGGTTGCCTTGGGCTCCCACTCTGCATAGAGCGTGTACCGCCGCGGATTGCACGCATCGGGCAGGAAGAGGTAAGGCACCTCCACCATATTACTGTCTATCTTTTGATAGAAATGCAGACGCGTAGTGTCAACCCTCGCAATGGGTTCGCTGAAAGTAAGAGACACATTCTGGTTGGGATCAATAGTTCCACCAGGCTTTACCTGCGTTTCCATATAGATACGCTCGAAAGGATTCTCCTCAAAGAGCAAAGGTTCTTTCGACTTACGCTGCTTCTTCTGCCTGTCCTTTTCCCACTCTTCCGATTTCTTGATACGCTCCTTCTCAAGTTTGGTATGCGTTGTCTTGGGCGAGATGTTCAACGTGTCGGTAAGGGGAACCAACCTGCCCAAAGAATCGGTATCGAGATAGGTAATGGCAAACGAGAGTGTGTCGCGATAGGCTACATTGGTATCAGGAATCCAATAGGTAAGCGTATCGTTACGCTGTGAAGCCTCAAGGAAGAACGACTTATCAGCATCGAAACCCAGTCCCTTGATAAGAGGCAGGGAGTCGCTGGGCGCCGTGAAAAAGAGCGTGAACTTATCGGGCGTCTGACGCTCGTACTTCAAAAGGTGTCTGTCCTGTCCTTCTTCAAGAAAAGCCAACAGCACAAGGTTATCAGGATAGTAATGGATGTAGGGCACCATGCGTATCTTGGAATAATGCACCGTGTCAATCCACACCGTATCAGGACGCAGGTCGGGACGATGAGAGGTTGTGAAAGAGGTGGTATCGAAAGCCACTCGCTCGCTCTTCTGTGAGAAGCAGAAGTCACCATCCATATCCTGCAAGGCAAAGGCACGATAAAGGGCATCAGCTACACCTTTGATGCTGAACTTACCGCTGCCATTGGTACGCCCTACACGAGCCAGCGGACGAGTACGGAAGGTACTGTCGGCAAAGGTACTGTCGGCAGGATACAAACCCACCATAATGCCTTTGATAGGTTCGAGGTCGGCAGCATTGAGCACCACACCACTTACCTCCATCGTATCGATGGTAGAGCCCGTACTGAAGGAATAGGTGTAGAGTCCCATTGGATTGCCTTCGTTGTTGTCGGAGATGGCATCGCTGAAGTCAATGGTATAGGTGGTGTTGGGCAAGAGGTCATCGTAGAGGTCCACACGGATTCGCTTGCCATCAGCACGGATATTGGGAGCCTCGGCCTGAGGGGGCGATACGGTAACCTTCTCATTGGGGTTCTCAAGTTTGATGTACTCATCAAACCAAATGCTGATTTTCTTCTTGTCTGCCTTGACAGAACGGTTCTCGGGAGTAGCATAGAGCACTTTTGGAGGTTCGTCGTCATAGCGTCCACCATCGGGCGAACCCATAGAGGCACACGAAACCACCAGACAGAGCATGGCAATGACTACAAATGCCCTACCGAACTTAGAAACAAAAAAACACTTCAATGCACCAACCAGTTGTTAATTACCAATTATTGTTATTTGTTAAGCGCCATCATCTCCTCGATAAAGTCACGATGGTTGCTCAGACGAGGAATCTTATGCTGACCACCCAACTTACCCTTACCCTTGAGCCAGTCGTCGAAAAGTCCCTGACGAGCCACCACAATCTCAAGTGGCTGGAGGGTAATGTCCTTGTAACGCTTGGCCTCATAGTCAGAGTTGATCTGCTGGAGGCTCTCATCAAGAATACGTGCAAACTGAGACAAATCCTGAGGAGCCGTGGCAAACTCAATGAGCCATTGGTGACGGCACTTTCCGTTTTCGTCCATAAAGACAGGAGCAGCGGTGTATTCACGTACATCAGCACCCGTTTCCTTGCAAGCGCGCTCAAGTCCTTTCTCCGCATTATCGACAATGAGTTCCTCGCCAAAGGCATTGATGAAGAACTTGGTGCGACCGGTGATGATGAACTTATAGGGATTGGTGCAGGTAAACTTGACTGTATCGCCAATCATGTAACGCCACAAACCACTGGAAGTAGAAATCACCATGGCATAGTTCTTGCCTGTCTGTACCCCCCAGAGAGGAAGAACGGTGGGATTAGTACTGTCGAACTCGTCCATTGGAATGAATTCATAGAAAACACCATAATCCACCATCAAACTCATGGATGGGTCGGTAGGATCATCCTGCAAGCCGAAGAAACCTTCACTGGCGTTGTAGGTCTCCATGTAGTGCATCTTGGAACTGGTAATGAGGCGCTTGTACTGTTCACGATAAGGTGTGAACGCCACACCACCATGGAAGAATACTTCCAGGTTGGGCCAAACCTCCTCAAGATGTTCCTTGCCACTGAGCTCCATGACACGGTTCAACACGGAAAGCATCCACGAAGGTACACCACTCAGGTTGGTGACGTTCTTGTGCATGGCTTCACGGGCAATACGGTCGCGCTTGACTTCAAAGTCGCTCAGCAAAGCCGTTTCCTTCTTGGGTACGCGTACCAGGTTGACCAATGGATTGATGTTCTCGATAAGAATAGCACTAAGGTCGCCCACCAGACTATCCTTTTGGTTATAATTGGGAGCATGACTGCCACCCAGAATCAAAGCACGACCATCAAGGATGCGACTCTGTGGGTTGTTGCGCAGATACCAAGTTACGGCATCCTGTCCACCAGCGTAGTGTGTATCCTTGAGTCCCTGTGGAGAAACGGGGATGAACTTGCTCTTGTCGTTGGTAGTACCACTTGATTTAGCGTACCATTTCACGCGTCCTGGCCACAGCACATTGCGTTCACCTTGACGCATTCGGTCAATAAATCCCTTCAGTTCCTCATAGGTGTTGACGGGACTCGACTGAGCGAACTGCTCATAACTGCTGATGCCTTGGAAACCATGCATCGTACCCCATTCTGTGCTGCTTGCACTTTGCGTGAGCGTACGAAGAACTTCCATTTGTAAGGCTTCAGCATCCGTACTATATCGGTCGAGAGCTTTCTGTCTCGACTTGAAAACCATTCTAGCTATTGAGGTTATCATATAAAGCTATGTTATTTTACAGGGATGGCAGACTCCAGCGAAGAAGACTTATGTCGTGAACCGCGTCGTTTCGGCTTAGATGCCTGATTGTTACCGGACGACTCCGTACCGATAGCATCAATGGCGTCAAGCACATCTCCTATAGGATCAGAAACCGCCTGAGCTTCCACATTCACATCTGACGACTTACCAACAGACTTGCCTTGCTTGGAAGGTCTGTCCTGAGACTGAGCCTTGTCCTGCTTCTTGTCTTGCTTGGCGCAAGCCTCTTGCTTGACAGGCTTCTCGGTTTTAACTTGCTTGGCAAGACTATCTGGATGGCTGGCTTTATCTGCCTTTACAGACTTGGACTGTGCGGAAAGCAATTCATCGGGTATTTCAGGAAGCAAAGCTTCTGGCTGCTCCTCCATAGCGGTGCGCCGGCTCTTAGCCTCAAATACGCTCTCTTCAAAACCTTTCTGCTTCTTCAGCATGACAAGTGTTTCGCGAGCAGCATTTTGCTGACTTTCCTTCTTAGAATATCCTTTGCCACGACCACAATCAATGCCTTCAATGAGCACAAGCGTTGAGAACATCGAAGCACCATTCTTGTCTGTACTCTGCGACTGGTCCTTGAACTCAAGACGAATTCTGTTTTTCTGACTCCACTCCAACAACTTGCTCTTGAAGTTCACTTCCTTATAAGCCACCTTATCCACATCGATGAGATGGTTGAGGATGCGCTTCTCCATAAACTTCATACAGCGCTGGTAGCCAAAATCAAGATAAATGGCTCCCACAAGTGCCTCAAAGGCATTTCCTGCCATATAACTGTTATGGTTGTTGGAAGAATGCTGTTGGTTTGAGCGAATAAGTTTGTCAAGACCCATCTCGACAGCCAACTTGCCCAGCGTCTCACGTTGCACAATCTTGCTTCGGGCATTGGTCAGAAAGCCTTCTCGCTTATCGGTGAAATGACGATACACCACATCACCTACCACGGCATCCAGTATGGCATCACCCAGAAACTCCAAGCGTTCGTTGTTAAGCCATCGTCCGTCTTTTCCCTTGACAGACATTGACTTATGCATCAATGCCTGCTTGTAATAAGCTATATTCCTGGGATAGAAACCCAAGATGGCATATAAACACAGATAAAGCTCCTTGTCCTTTCGGAAAGGGAGCTTTACCTTTTGAATAAGATTGTTGAAATACACTTTCTTTCTCTGCGTATTATGGAAATACGCACGGAATTACTCGGCGTATTTCTTAAAGATTACACATGCATTATGACCTCCAAATCCAAAGGTGTTGCTGAGAGCAGCACGTACGGTGCGCTTCTGTGCCTTGTTGAATGTGAAGTTCAAATTGTAGTCGATCTCCTCGTCCTTGTCGTCCTCCTCATGGTTGATGGTGGGAGGAACGATGTCGTTCTGTACAGACAACACGCTGAACATAGCCTCAACAGCACCAGCAGCACCCAGAAGGTGACCAGTCATGCTCTTGGTAGAGCTAATGTTCAACTCATAGGCGTGCTGACCAAAGACAGCCTGGATAGCCTTCACCTCGCTGATATCACCTACGTGAGTGCTGGTTCCATGAACATTGATGTAGTCAATATCCTCGGGCTTCATGCCAGCGTCCTCAAGTGCATTGCTCATAACGAGGATAGCACCCAGACCTTCGGGATGAGAAGCGGTAATGTGATGAGCGTCTGCACTCATACCAGCACCTACCATCTCAGCGTAGATCTTAGCACCACGAGCCTTAGCGTTCTCCAACTCCTCAAGGATAAGAATACCACTACCCTCACCCATGATGAAACCATCACGGCTTGCACTGAAGGGACGGCTTGCCTTTTCGGGCTCGTCATTGCGGGTTGACAATGCCTTCATAGCATTGAAGCCACCTACACCAGTGGCAATGATAGCAGCCTCGCTACCACCACTTACGATGACGTTAGCCTTACCCAAACGAATCAAGTTGAAGGCATCAGCCAAAGCATTGGTACTACTAGCACAAGCGCTCGAAGTGATGTAGTTGGGACCGTGGAAACCATACTTGATGCTAATATGACCAGCTGCAATATCGCTAATCATCTTAGGTACGAACATGGGACTGAAACGGGGACCCATTGCCTCGTGGTTGAGAGCATAGTTGCTAACCTCCTCCTCGAAAGTACGCATACCACCGATACCTACACCCAGCACAACGCCGATGCGGTTCTTATCTTCGTTCTCGAGATCCAGCTTAGAATCCTCGATTGCCATAGTTGCAGCACAAAGTGCATACTGGCAATAGGGGTCCATCTTACGAACCTCTTTCTTATCAATATATTTCTCAGCCTCCAAGCCCTTTACCTCGCAAGCAAACTGGGTCTTGAATGCAGATGCATCGAAATGAGTAATAGGAGCAGCGCCACTCTTACCATTCACGATGTTCTGCCAAGTCTCCTCAGCAGTGTTACCCAATGGTGTAACGGCACCCATACCTGTTACAACAACTCTCTTAAGTTCCATAAAAATACGGATTAAGAATTTATAATATGATAAAAACAAAGATTAGGATTTACCCCACTGGATACAATGAGGGTGAATCCTAATCTTCAATGATAATTTATTAAGCGTTCTGGTGCTCCTCAATGTAAGAGATAGCGTCGCCAACGGTAGAGATCTTCTCAGCCTGATCATCGGGAATAGTGATACCGAACTTGTTGTCGAACTCCATGATGAGCTCTACGGTGTCCAGTGAATCAGCACCCAAGTCATTGGTGAAAGATGCCTCAGCAACTACGTCTGCCTCGTCAACACCCAACTTCTCAACGATAATCTCTTT
>JAZLKL010000149.1:0-5775 GCA_045597585.1 Bacteroidaceae bacterium
TTATTTGATGATTTTGTTGTAATTTTGCACATAGAGAACGTGGTTATAACATTGATTTAGAAGCACTTCAAAGTTACAACAATTCTTGCAAATATGCAAGAAAACGTTCTCTTTTTTATGTCTGTGAATAATTCAGGCTAAAGGCTTGCACGCGTGTAATAATAATATAAATTAAGCCGTTAAGGTGGTAAGGTGTTAAGGTCGGGAATAGCCTTTCTCTAATGGTGTAAGTTGCTGATATGCAAACCTTAACACCTTAACTCCTTACTCGTTAAGAATTAGAGATACAGAAAGATAGGCATGGTGATTAAGAGGAGACGACACTGCGTTCTTTAGGTTGCTTGCAACCTCTCATGGCTTAAAATGCCTTGTTTTTCCCAACATCTGGGACAGTGGGATTTAAGTCAAGGGACAATCCCTCTTCAGGTGCATAAATAGTCGTAACTTTGCACCGTCAAACGATGGATGTATTGCTTATGCCTCAGGGTGGCTATAACTTAAGACCGAGGCGAGGCTTAACTTAAGACAGACGTCGGTCATAAGTTAAGACCACGAAAAAGACAAGCATCCGGGACGGTGACAAAGTGTATAACCTAAAAAAAGAAAAACGACTATGATCAACTATTCTATCGTAATGCGTTCGGTGAACGCAAATCTCTTTGAGATCAATCAGGCTAAGAGTCGCATCAAGGCGGCTCAGGCAGCAGGTCAGTCGCCTGCACAGAAGGATCTCGACCTCGTGGCTACCGAAAGGCAGAATGCCTATGCCATCGCGCAGTATGCCGACGTGATGACCATCGAGAAGTTCGCTCGCCACATCGCCACCCATGGCTGCGTCTATTCGCGTGCCGACATCAGCGCCATCCTCTATATGGCTGTCGATTGCATGCGCGAGCAGCTCCTGGAGGGCAAGAAGATCCGTCTTGGCGACCTCGGTGACTTCAGCGTATCGCTCTCCAGCAAGGGCGCAGAGACTGCCGAAAAGTTCAGCGCACAGAACATTACCAGCGTGAATGTGGTGTGGGACTGCGGACAGGAGTTCAAGAACCTCATTGCCGATGCCGAGTTCAACCTCGTGGCCTCTCGCTCTGCTCAGGCTGCTGTGCTCAAGGCTATCAAGGATGGCAGCAACGTGGTGGATCTCAGCAAGTCTGAGAGTGAGGGCAACAACCAGAACGGTGGCGGCACCCCCTCGAAGCCTTCAACCCCCTCGTCTGGCTCTGGAGCCGGAACAAACCCTGGCAGCGGAACTGGTGACGATCATGAGTAGGGCTGTTAACCCATAGGCTAAGGGAGTGGACAAGGAACCAATCCGCTCCCGGAGCCGTTTGACATACGAAAGCCATGAAGCCCTTCAATATTCATTTCTGGCTGAGCGTGGGCCTGATTCTTGGCGGTTTTTTCAGTCCTCCGATTGGTGATATAAGCGGAAACGTGCTCAGTGCCGTAGGATTCCTGCTTATGTTCCGCGCAATTGAGAAACTGCCCGAAGCCATTAGCTCAGCAAAGAACTATACAATCCGTCATGGTGAGTCTTCTATTGAAGTGACCACCAAGGACAAAACTGCTGATTGAAATTCTTTACCGAACTCTACAACATGTGGACCCCTCCGAGGCAGCAAGGCCTTGAAGGGCTCTGCTTTTTGTAATTTGTAGATTGTATATGAATTAAGTATTTAACCAACTCGGCTACCCATCGAACTTCCTGCTGGGATACCGTATGGTTGATGTGTCATTTTGAACAAGAAAAAAAGTAATAACAAAAAAAAATAAGGTATGAACATTTTGTATATTCATCAATACTTTAACACACCTGCAGAGCCAGGTGGTACCCGCTCGTATTGGATCTCGAAGGAATTAGTGAAGAGAGGCCACAAAGTGACTATGATTACTTCTACAAATCCGAATTCGCATCCTGAGCCTTGCGAGATAGACGTGGAAGGCATCAAGGTAATCTACGTGAAGAATGAGTATAGCAACTACATGTCTGCACCGAGAAAGGTATATTCTTTTTTGAATTTCCTACGACTTGCAATCAACGTAGGTTGCAAGCAGAAGGATGTGGACATCGTATATGCTACATCTACTCCTTTGACTATCGGTTATGTGGCAATGCGTCTGAAGGCAAAGAAGAAATTTCCATACGTGTTTGAGGTACGTGACCTTTGGCCAGAGTTCCCTATTCAGGTGGGAGCCATCAAGAATAAGTTAGTGATAAAGTACCTCCGTAGGATGGAGCGCAAGATTTATGAGAAGTCGGAACATGTAGTAGCTTTGAGCCCTGGTATGCAGGATGGTGTGATAGCAGCCGGTACTCCTAAGGAGAAGACTTCGATGATACCTAATATGTCGAAGCCTGATGAGTTCTATCCACATGAGCCTAATATGGAAATGGCTAATGAGTTTGGTCTTGACCTGAACAAGTTTAATGTGATTCATTTTGGCTCGATGGGTGTGGCAAATGCTCTGGATTACATCATCAATGCTGCTAAGGAACTGAATGATCGTGGAGTGAATGATGTGAACTTCGTGTTTATGGGGTATGGTGCAACACAGCCAAAGCTGGAGAAGATGGTGGCTGACTATGGTATCAAGAATGTGCAATTCCTTGGCAATCACAAGATGTCAACCGTGATTGAGGTGGTGAACATGTGTGATGCAAGTATCACCACATTCAAGAACCTTCCTATCCTAAAGACAAACTCACCTAACAAACTGTTTGACTCATTATCTGCTGGTAAGCCTATCATCGTGAATTCTGACGGTTGGACAAAAGATATGGTAGAACAGGGCGATTGTGGTTTCTTCGTTGATCCTGATAATCCAAAGGCACTGGCTGATAAACTTATCGAGATTAAGGATAATAAGGAACTGTTGGAGAAGTGGGGTAAGAATGCACGTAGGCTTTCTGAGACTGTTTACGATAAGAACATCCTTTCGGCTCAGGTAGCAGATGCTATTGAGGCTGCTTACAAGAACCTTAAAAAGTAAGGAAAGCGCAAAAGCTGTTAATTCTGAGTGATCAAAAGTTCTGCGGTTGAAAAAGTAGTAGAATTGTAAGAAAACTTGGTGAATAATTAGAATAGGACTTTTGTAATATGACAACTTTTTCTACAAGTCAAAAACTCTACATGACGTGTGTGAAGCGTCCGATAGGTTTCCTTGGGGCGCTGATGGCATTGCTACTGATGTCACCTGTATTTATCGGCACCATTGTAGTGCTCTTCTTTGCCAACAAGAATGGGTGGAAGGGTGTATTCTTTACCCAGAATCGTCCAGGTAAGAATGAGAAGATTTTCAAAGCTCTCAAGTTTAAGACGATGACGGATGAACGTGATAAAGATGGTAATCTGTTGCCTGATGCTGACCGACTGACGAAGGTTGGTAAGTTCATCCGTTCGACCTCGATTGGTGAGCTGCCACAATTGATCAACATCCTGAAGGGGGATATGGCATTCATTGGTCCTCGCCCGCTGTTAGTGCAATATTTGCCTTTGTACAGTGAGGAGCAGCACAGAAGACACGATGTGCGTCCCGGCATGAGTGGATGGGCACAGGTGAATGGACGCAACAATATTACCTGGACGAAAAAGTTCGAGTTGGATGTGTATTACGTAAAGCATATTAGTCTATGGATGGACATCCGTGTTTTCTTTACCACTATAAAGAAGGTTTTCTTCCGTGAGGATATTAATACCGAAAGTGGTAAATCTGCGACAATGGATTATTTTGATGGTACTAATTAGTAATGTGATGTATTTATTCGGAGCAAGTGGTCACGGAAAAGTGATTAAAGAGATATTGGAAGCACAAGGCTTATGTGTTGACGCTTTTATAGATGATAATCCCAATGTAAATGAAATCTGTTCATTGCCTGTTTTTCATGATGCAAAGGGGCTTTCCCCTTTAATTGTTAGTATAGGGGCGAATCGTGTTCGTAAGATTGTTGTAGAAAAGTTAGAATCTTATGCCAATGCAAGTGCAAGTGCTTTGGAATTTGCCACAGCAATTCATCCCACAGCAGTGGTGTCACCTTCTGCCAAGATAGGGGAGGGCACGGTGATCATGGCTGGTGCCATCATCAATGCTGATGCGGTAATAGGTAAGCATTGCATTATCAATACAGGTGCCAGTGTTGATCATGAGTGTGTGATAGGCGACTATTGCCACATTGCGCCACATGCCACTTTGTGTGGACAAGTTCATGTGGGAGAGGGAACTATTGTTGGTGTAGGAGCTTGTGCCATTCCTTGTGTGAAGATTGGGAATTGGTGTACTATTGGTGCTGGAGCTGCTATAGTAAACCATATTCCTGATGGTGTAACTGCTGTTGGTGTTCCTGCCAGGGTAGTTGTGAAATAATATGTTTATGCATTCCTCTTCCTTGATGTCCAAAGAGCAAATCTCTATTGTTAGCTTGCTTCGAGTTGTGTTCGCTGGGGATGAAGTGATGCTTCCTGCAGGAACGAACTGGGACAAGGTGATACGTATTGCTACAGCACAAGGGGTGTTGGCAGTATGCTATGATGCTATTGGTGCCATCAGTCGTGCTGTGGGTGAGAAGAAGAGGGTGTTGAACCTTCCTGATGTGGACTCTCTGATGGATTGGATGGCAAAGATGGAACACCAGAAGTCTATATATAACGGATATGTGGAGAAACTGTCCACTTTGGCTGACTTCTATCAGCAGCATGGCATCAGGATGCTGCTGATGAAAGGGTATGGCTTGTCGTTGGATTATCCAGTTCCTTCAAGTCGTCCGGTGGGGGATATTGACATCTATCTGTTTGATGACAAGGAACGGGCGGACTTGTTGATGGAGCAGGAGATGAAGACCAGGGTTAAGCGCGAATTTAATAAACACTCCACTTTTATCTTTAAAGGTGTGACCGTTGAGAATCATGGTAAGTTTGTCAATGATAGTTCGCATGTCAGCAACATCCGTTTTGATGAAATCTTGAGTTCGCAACTTGCTAAAGATGGTGTGACAGAGTCTCCTGTTCCTAACTGCTACTTGCCCTCAGCCACTTGGAATGCCTTGTTCTTGGTGCGCCATGCTGGAGAGCATTTTGCTACCAATGAGATTACTCTTAGACACGTACTTGACTTGGCAACTTTCTTCCTTCGTCATCATGAACAGGTTGATTGGCAGGTTGTGCTGAAGGTGTATGAAGATGAGGGTATGATGCCATTCTATGATGCTATCGCTACCATTTGTGTGCGCGATTTTGGTATTGATGCCTGCTGCTTCAAGGGCTATCACCATGCAGATTCGGTGGCAGATAGGGTGCTTGCAGATATCTTTGCTAAAAAGAAAGAACTGCCAATGAGGATGGACGGCATTCATGGATGGGGAAAAGTGAAATATGGCATACAGAAGTCTGTGAGGTGGTGGAACAATCGTTGGAAATACAAGATGGTGTATCGTGAGTCGATGTGGCAGTCTTTCAAGGGGTTGGCTATAAACAGACTGAAACACTAAAAGTGCTAGCTTTATACTATTTCTCTCTTATGTTTTTGGGCTAATAGCTCTTTCCCTAACTGAAAAGAACACGAAGAAATGTTGTTGTGATGTTTCTTCGTGTTTTTTCTTTTTTGCAAAGGCTTCGGATTTGCTTCGGATGTGTGTCGGGAGTAAGCATTCGATAAACTACAGGTACTAATACCTATATACTATAGTTACAGCGACTATCACTTCAAACTGGATTTGATAGTCGCTGTAATCTTTTGTCTCTATATGCTGTAGTATTTCTATACCTCATCACGTAGTTTTGT
>JAZLKL010000150.1:0-12138 GCA_045597585.1 Bacteroidaceae bacterium
CGTGCGTGACTTACCCTTCTATCTCTACCGTTGCACTCTGATATTTGGGTAGTCAGTGCTGTGGATTGCCACGGAAAATATCTACTGAGCCGATAATTTCACATTTTCCGTCCATTTTTTGCCTGCAATTTCACATTTCCCCAACCATCAATAGTATATGTACATGCTGAACGAACACAAAAAAAAGAGCCAAAACACCATGAGGCGATTGGCTCTTTCTGACTTTTTCCGCCTATCGTACACGTACGGCTCTAATAGAAAAACCTAATCGACGATCATTATTCCTCACGCCATACTCTGTAACTGTGCCATTACCGTATTCAGGACGTTTAAATTGAAAGTACATAGCTTGGTCAGACCATTCTGAACTAAGTTCACTTGACCAATAGTAACCAATGGTACCAGCATTTTTGAGTTCCCCATCTATACGATGTCCTGCCGCAGGTAAGAATATTGATTGCCCATTCTTCTTGCTAACAAGTTTAATGCCATACACACCATTCAATTGTTCAATTTCAGCTGTTGTATATAGTTCCAATTCATGCAGTTGTACAATAGTAGGCATGCACCAATCACGTCCCCACATGTAAGATGCGCCATCATCAGACGTTTCAAGCTTCCGTAAGTTTTTTACCCAGTCCAGTCCAACATAACTTCCTACATATTCACCATCAACATACCAGCATCCTTCCGTTTCTCCGTCCTCAAAAGTGTATTTACGACACCCCATCCAATCATTAATTTTAGGATCCATCCATTGATAACTTTTCCAGTCAAACAAGATGCCATCACTTACATCACCTACAATACCGGTATTCTCACCCCAGGCGAAATACAAACCCGCATCTTCTGGGTTCTCTGCTCCCACATTACAAGTAGCCCATAAGGTTCCACTAGGAAGGCCAAGGTCAACAAAACTATGCTTAACTTCTACCGTTCCTGGAGCAATACCCATATTGTATTGAAGAGTGGAAACTTGGGCTTTCAATGTCTGAATACTCTCTGTAAGTGTACGTATCAAATTCATCAGACTTTCGGTATCCACCACGGTCTTGTCTTCGGCTTTAGCAGCAAGGCGATTAACCAAGGCAGGAACATCCTGAACCGTGACCTTATCGTCCTGGTTCACATCATACACCGAACGAGCCTTTAACGTAGGCTCCTGAGCCCCAGCCATGAGCGTCATGGCAAAGAGAGAAAGGGTTAAGAAAAACTTTTTCATAATATTTTTGAAATTTAAAAATTTAATATTTCAGTTTGAAAATCTTCTAAAGACATCTGTTTGTTCCCCAAAGCGATGCAGAGATAAAACACAAAACAGCAAACGCTCGCTATGGCAAACATATTACCATGGCGAGCGCCGATTTTTTATCTATAGTAAGGATTATGAGAGAGAGAGAGTAATAAAGTTATTGGAGTGACCAAATATTTCAGCCACTTTCTCACTAAATTCTCTATAATTCAACATCTTAGTCATTTATCGGGAATAAAACCAATTATATTTTTTGCAAAAATAGACATATTACTTGAAACTGCCAAATAATACGTTGATTTTTTGCCCCATTCCAACCCGTCCCCGAGAGCTGGAAGCCTGCCCTCCCCTATTGTTGTCCTATTGTTCGCCTACATTTAGCCTATATTTAGCCTACATTTCGCCTACGTCGGATGTTTTCAGTGAGCCGAAACAAGGGTGACCCTCTGCCATGACCTTGCTATGACTCCAATATGACTCCCCTAATGGCACGCAGCTAATTGTTGTGAATTGTGAATTAGGCATAGTGAATTATCGGTCATCCTTCGGGTTGCACTCGGGTTGAACACGCTTTGCTTACGTCTGGCTTACGTAAAAACACGTAAGCCAGACGTAAGCCAATTGTGCGCTGATAGGGTGATGGGAGGAGTAAAAACGGAGAGAGAAAAAAGACTCTCCCCTTCTAGGAAGGCAGCAGCTAAGCACATGCAAAGATACGAAATGTTTAGGCGTTTTGCAAATATTTTCATAAAAATCCACCATCTCCAGACAATTATTATCGCGCTTCGCGCTAATGAACAGTGAAGAATCGGGCCTATGCCCCAGTGAATAGCGAATACTCGGCTGCGCGCCAACTAATTGTGCATTGTGAGTTATCTTCGCGCCCGATAACTCTTCTCTTTCCTCTCTTCTCTCGGGCTTTGTCCTATAATAACGGGCCTTGCCCGATAACTAATTGTGAATTGCGCATCGCGAATTACACCCTCTATCAAGCAAAACGATAGCAAAATGCAAAAATTAGCATCAGAATGGCATTATTTTTAGTATATAAGTAACATTTTTATGTGTTTTTGTTTGTTTATATAACATTTTGTAGTATCTTTGCGGCAGAAATAGTACAAATGTATACGTAATTGTAAGCTTCCCGAACATTTTGTACAGAAAAACAACATTAAATATAAAATAAAGGCAGAAAAGAAAAGAGGAACAGAACGGTAAGGTAAAAACAGGTTACGGTGAACTAAAAGTGGATTGACTCCAAAACAAGTAAGATTGCATTCGCAAGCGTCGAAAAAAGATTGGATTCAAAAAAGAGAGTAAGAAGATTTAATTGACAATTTGTTAACCGAAAAAGTATGAAAGAATTATTATCATCAAGAGACTCCGTCAACAAATGGATGGAGCGCTACGGCGTTAGATTCGGAGTGTACAAGAACGGCGTTTTTAACGAGCAGTTATTCCCTTTTGATGCAATCCCACGACAGATTCCCGCACAAGAATGGAAGATGCTGGAACGCGGACTCATTCAGCGCGTAAAGGCACTCAATGCATTCTTATATGACATTTACCATGAGAAGAACATAGTGAAGGACGGCGTTGTGCCCAAGGAGTTCACCTATGAGAGCAAGGGCTACATGCCCGAGTGCGAAGGCATTACACCCAGCCAGGGCGTATATGCCCACATTGCCGGCATCGACCTGGTGCAGGCCAAGGACGGACGATGGCTGATACTTGAGGACAACCTGCGCATTCCCTCGGGAGCCAGCTACCCCATGATAGCACGAAAGGTGACCAGAAAGGCTTGTCCGCAGACCTTCCGCAACAATAACGTACACGACAACCGTGGCTATGGCGACATGCTGAAAGAGATGATGGACTACATCGCCAACGGACGAGGTATCAACGTCATACTGACTCCCGGAAGATATAACTCCGCCTTCTTTGAGCATTCATATCTGGCCGAAAAGACTGGAGCCACGCTGGCCTTCCCCGGCGACCTGATCGTGGAGAACGGCATGGTGTACTACACCGGCATATACAACAAGAAGGAGAGAGTAGGAGCCATATACCGCCGCGTGAGCGACGAATATCTCGACCCTCTGGCATTCGAACCCTCCTCGCTACTGGGTGTGCCCAACCTGATGGAGGCATACCGCAAGGGTACGGTGGGCCTCATCAACGCCTTGGGAAACGGTGTGGCCGACGACAAGGGCATCTACTACTTCGTACCCAAGATGGTGAAGTACTACCTGAACGAGGAACCCATACTGCAGAATGCTCCCACCTACCTACCCTTCTTCAAGGAGGACTTTGACTACATACTCGCCAACATCGAGAAACTGGTTATCAAGGATGTGGCAGAGGCCGGTGGCTATGGCGTGATGTTCGGCAAAGACATGAGCGCCGAACGACTGGAGGAGGTGCGCCAGCTCATCATACAGGATCCCCGACGTTGGATTGCACAGGAGGTGGTTGATTTCATCGACCTCGACATCATAGACGAGACGGGGAACCCCTCGCCACGCAAGTGCGACCTGCGTGCCTTTGTCATCACGGGCAAGGACACCAAGGTGTGGAAATCCGGACTCACACGATTCAGTCGCAACCCCAACTCGTTCGTGGTTAACTCCAGCCAGGGTGGCGGTTTCAAGGATACTTGGGTAATGGAGGACTAAACTTGAATAATATAAAAAAAACGAAAAAGAAATATGAACAAAGTATTAAGTGCTCACATTGCGAACAATATGTTTTGGTTAGGTCGCTATGCTGAAAGAGGGTATCAGATGATGCACCTGATGAGAAAGGCATACGACGAGGTTATTGATGTGCCCGAAGGAGAGAGTCCGTACAGCGACTTCCTGGAGAAACTGGGTGGATATGTGGCCAACAACATGACCACCAGCTACCAGATGATGGCACAGATATACGACCCCAACACAGTGAGCTCGCTCTACAACATCATTGAGCGTATGATGGACAATGCCATCGTGCTGCGCCCCTACATCTGCTCCGAGTCGTGCTCGTACATCGAGCTATGTCGCGACTTCCTCAAGAAGAAATCGGAGGTGAAGGAGATGAACATCACCGAACTGCAGCCCATCACCGACTGGCTGCTGGCCTTCTGGGGAAGCATCCGCGAACGCGTATCGGGCAGCTCGTATGCCATGCTCGAGGTGGGCAGACTGGTGGAGCACATCGACATGAACATCCGCTTTGAATACAAGCACTACCGCATAGACGAGACTTGGGACCGCCTGAAAAAGTACATGGTGACCGAGCCTGACCTCTTTGACCGTGTGCAGGCAGGACGATTCGAGATGTTTGCCGCCACACAGGAGGCCTATACAGACAACCTCAAAGAGCACAAGACCGACATGATAGCTGCGCTGAATGGATTGGTTAAGATATAGCTATAGAATAGAATCCACGTTCAGTCCGCCCATCGAATACCATGCCTTCAAACTGAGGGTCATACCGATGGAGAACGACTTTCAGCACATCGTGCAGCAAAGCCTCAAGGTGACGCCCGAATGTGTGCTGATGCATGACACCGACGGATTTGGCAACAGCATACAGTATGGGCACATAGCCCACGAGCATGACAGCATCTGCCTGGAGAGCGAGGGAGTGGTGGAGTGTGACGAATACGTGCTGCGCGATCCCGTACCCAACGACCTCTACCTCTACCCTACCCACTTGACCGAATGCAACGAGCAGATACGCCAACTGGGAGCAGGCAAGTCGGCCGAAGAAATCATGCACGAGGTGCACGCCCACATGCAGTACGCACGCTTCGTCACCGACAACGGCACCACGGCCATCGAGGCCTACCACAAGCAGACAGGGGTATGTCAGGACTATGCTCATCTGATGATTGCCGCCTGCAGAGCCTCACGCATCCATGCCCGCTACGTAAACGGCTTCATGGTGGGAGAGGGAGAGACACATGCCTGGGTGGAAGCCTATCACGACGGTAAATGGCTAGGATATGACCCCACCCACGACAGGGTCATCCGGTCGGGCTACCTGAAACTGGCTCATGGGCGCGACGTCAACGACTGTCCCAGCAACCGTGGACGCTTCTACAAATGGACGCTGGAACACATGAGCGTAAAGGCCAGTTGCACAATTCAGAATTAAAGTTTCGCACCCTTTGGGTGGCTGAAACTTTGGGAAGTTAAAGAAGTTAAGGGAGTAAAAGGAGTTAAAGACGTTAGATATGCAGGGGGTCGCACCACATTTCCTCAAGAAGCAAGACATTCGTCGACTTTTGACCGTCGCCAAAAGTCTTTAACTCCTTTAACTCCTTGATATTCTTCAACTCCTTATAACTCCCAAATAATTCATAAAGCAGAAAAAAAAATGATACAAAACGTAACCGCTCTTGAAATGCCCATCGACGAGGAGTTCCGCATTGTCAAGAACCACATCACGCACGGAAAGGGAAAACGAATATGCATCGTTACCGGCACACATGGCGACGAACTGGAGGGCCAGTACGTGTGCTACCTCATTGCCAAGATGGTTAGCGAGAACAAGCACAAGCTATCGGGCACGGTCGATATCTATCCTGCCCTCAACCCACTGGGCATCGACACCATGCAGCGAGGCGTGCCTGCCTTCGACCTCGACATGAACCGCATCTTCCCGGGCAACAACCGAGGGTCGATGATTGAGAAGGTGGCTCACGACATCTACACCGACCTGTCGGGAGCCGACATGGTCATCGACATACATGCCTCGAACATCTTCCTGCGCGAAATGCCGCAGGTACGCATCAGCGAGACTACTGCTCCCACTCTGGTACCCTACGCCCGTATGATGGGCATCGACTTTATCTGGGTGCATCAAGCTGCCACCGTACTGGAATCTACCCTGGCACACTCGCTCAACAGCACCGGAACACCCTGTCTGGTGGCCGAGATGGCCGTGGGCGGGCGCATCAGTCACTCCATGTGCCAGGAGCTGACCGACGGCATACAGAACCTGATGTTCCACATGGGCATCTGGAGCGAGGCTCCCGAGGAAGGAAAGGTGGGCGAAAGCATACTGTGCGACAAGGGGGACTCCGTGGCGTTTCTCAACGCACAGGTCAGCGGCATCTTCACCACCGAGATACACAACGATGTGATGGTGCACGAGGGACAGCGAATCGGCCAGATCATCTCTCCCCTTACAGGAAAGGTGCTCTGCGACGTGCTGAGTCCATGCAACGGACTACTCTTCACCATACGTGCCTATCCTGTGGTATATGAAGGCAGCCTCTTGGGACGCATCTACAAGGACGAGAGCATTCAAGGAAGCTAGGCTGAAACTTTGGGGAGTTATCGCTTCGCTTAGGGAGTCAAAAGAAGTTATCGCTCCTTCGTCGCTTAGGAAGTTCTTTGCGAGCAAAGCATCGGCTAAAGGCGCGCTGAGCGAAAGGACGATACGTTTGTCTGATGCATTCAAGAAGCAAGACATTCGTCTTTAACTCCTATAACTCATTGATATCCTTTAACTCCTTATACATGCGAAACTTTAGTTACTTAAAAACAGTGTTACAGACATGAAAGTACAAACTATATTCCGAATGTCATCGCCCTACCGTGATGACTTTCGCATCAAGGCTTACACATTCGGCAACGGAAAAAAGACACTCTGCCTTGTGGGCACCATGCGAGGTGACGAGATACAGCAGCAATATGTAGCCAGCAGACTGGTGGCCTTGCTGCGCTCGGCCGAGGAGGCTGGCACACTTACCGACAAGATGAGCATCAGCATCATACCGAGCGTGAACCCTTCGAGCATCAACATCGAGAAACGATTCTGGGCGCTCGACGGCACCGATATCAACCGTATGTTTCCGGGCTACGACCAAGGTGAAACCACCCAGCGAATAGCCGCCGGAGTGTTTGAGTTCATCAAGGACTATCAGTTTGGCATCCAACTGGCATCCTACTACCTACCCGGCAACTTCCTGCCCCACGTGCACATGTTCCGCACAGGCTTTGAAGACATTGACGATGCGTGCCTCTTTGGACTGCCATACGTCACAGTGGCCACACCAAAACCCTTCGACACCGTGCTGCTCAACTACAACTGGCAGATATGGGACACGCAGGCCTTCTCGCTCTATGCCGGTACTACCGACGTCATCGACCATGAGATGGCCAACATCACGCTGCAGTCCATCAGCAGATTCATGCTCCAGAAGGGGATTATCAACAAACCCCTCAACGTGGACGACCATGGTGACATGAACCTGGAAGAAGGCATCACGCCCACCGTCATCGACATGGCCGACATGATTGACCTGCAGGCACCTCATGCCGGACTGCTCATCACCCAAGTATCTGTGGGGCAAAGAATACGCAAGGGAGACACACTGGCACAAATCATGCACCCCTACGAAGGACGTGAGACATGCCGCATACTGGCTCCCGAAGATGGTATCGTGTTTTTTGCACGAAACAAGTCCATCACTTTCCAGAACACACTACTTTTCCGACTCATAAAATGTAGTTAAAGGTAAGTCAGACAACTTACCGAGATTCAAAAAAAAGGAATCAGAAAGAGTCTGCTCGTGAGGAGTAGGCTCTTTTTTGTGGGTAATGATGAAGAAAAAGGTACTTTTTTTCGTACCTTTGTAGCGAAAAATGAAGAATATCTAATTTTTTTTGCTTAAAGGTTAGTTTTTTGCCACCTTGAGGGGTATTATAGGTGAGTTCTTCCCAAAACAAATGAAACGAAAAGAGATTGAAAGGCTGTTCAAGCAGCACTATGCCAAGATGTACAGGGTGGCTCGTACGCTGCTGTACGACGAACAGGAGAGCGAGGATGTGGTAAGCGACATCTTTGAGAACCTGCTGAATGGAAAGGCTGTGCTGCTACCCCAAGACGAAGAGGCATACCTGATGACCAGCGTGCGCAACATGTGCTTCAAGCGACTGCGGCACGAGGAGGTGAAAAGGAACTCGGAAAGCCTCATCACCATGGAGCAGGAAGACGAGGATGAAGACGAGAGACTGGCCGACATCATCGAGTTTGTCGTTGCTCACCTCAGCAACCAGGAGCAACGCATCTTCCACCTCCGTTTTACCGACGGACACAGCTACGAGGAGATTGCCCTTAGCGAGGGCATCAGCAAGGTTGCCGTCTGGAAACACATCTCACATCTCATCAACGAAATAAAGAATCACTTTTACCCCCATACAATATGAAAATGACAGAGCAAGAAAGGTACCTGTTTCACGACATGCAGAAACACCCTGAAAACTATTCCACCGAGCAAACAGAGGCGATGATGGACATGCTGGACGAAACGCCCAACGTGGAACTTGCATGGCATCGTTTTGAAAACAAGCACAAGGGTACATCGCTCTTCGTACGCCTTCCGTGGATGCGACAAGTGGCAGTACTGGCTGTGGGCCTACTGATTTCGGGAGTGGTCTATGCCATCTGCATAGCTACAGGATGGCTGCCCAACATCTTTGCTGACAACAGAAGACAGGAGGAGACCACCACAAACACTCTGTCGCCACAAGTCTCTGCCTCTACCGCCCAGGACGAAGATGCTGGGATCAGAACCTTTGACAATGTACCCCTCATCGACATTCTGAACGAAATGGCCGAGAGCTATGGGGTGGAAGTAGCATTCGACAACCATGACGTGCAGCACATACGTCTGTACTACCAATGGGACCGCTCGACCTCGCTCGATGACAACATAGCCATGCTGAATGCGTTTCAGCACATACACATCGAACTGCAAGACAACCTCTTGACCGTGAAGTAAACATGCAGAGACTGCTCATCATATTACTGATACTCGTCAGCATGCCGACAGTGGGGAAGGCACAGCACATCACCCTGAAGTTTGATGATGTGCCCATGCCCGAAGCGTTGAAACAAATAGCCGGACAGAGCCAGGACTATTCCATCCACTTCATGTATGATGAACTGGAGGACTTCCGCGTCACGACTACCATCAACGGCCTCTCCACCAGCGATGCCATACGTCAGGCAGTAGGCTTCTACCCCATTGCCCTGCGAGTGGACGAAGAGCACCATGCCATCATGCTGGAATGCCTGCAGGCAAGCCAAAGGCGGTATGTGGGGTATGTAGTGGATGAGCAGGGAGAACCACTTGAATATGCCAATGTGACTTTGCTATACCCAAAGGACTCTACCTTCATCACGGGCGGCATCAGTAACCAGAGCGGAAGATTTGTCATACCTTGCAAACATGGAGACGTGCTGCTCAAAGTCAGCCATGCGGGCTATGAGCCACACTATGCGATATGCCATCAGGCACAAGTGGGAAAGGTGCAACTGAAGAACGGTGCTAACCTGATGCCGATGCTGACCATCAAGGGAAAGATGATAAGCGAGGACGAGAATGGCTACACAATAGGTTCCACCGAGTGGAGCATACCAACCTCGGACATGCTCTCCACCCTTCCACACATCTCGTTGAAGAACAGCTCTTACTGCATTGACGGGCAACCCACCACAAACATCTATATTGACGGACAGCTCATTCATTCGCTCAGCGAACTCTGTCACATCACCAGCGATATGGTCAGCAAGGTAAGAATTGAATACGCCACCCGATCCATACACATCACCCTACGCAAGCCCAAGTCGGGAGGTTTCTATGGTTCATTGGATGGCATGGCAGAATTCTTGCGCCACAACGGCAACAGTGCCAGTTCCTTTGGGGCTGTGTGGTACTCCCGACATGGTGGACTGAGCATCTATGACCGCTATGGAAGCGAAATGAACGAAGAGACATGCCAGTTCATATACAGTCCGGGCTCGGAGGACCTGATTGAGGGTTACATCGATCCCTCAAGCACCCAGTTGGCCAACCGCATCAGTCTTACCCAGCAATTCAACACACGTCATTCGCTGGGCGTGAGCTACTATGTGGCAAGACACAAGATGAACGCCACATCAAACTCAAGCAGCAGAATGCCCTACACAAGCTATTACGAGGGAACCAATCACTACAACGACAACGAGGTTACCCTCAACTACGATGCCTCGCTGGGAAGGCGCGATGTGGAACTACACGTCATAGGCGACTACTACAGCAGAGCCACCAGCACCAACAACCTGAACCTATATGGAGCCGGTGTGGGTACCGAGAGTGGTGAGTCGCCCTCTATCCAGATGGGACGTTTCTCGATGGAAATAGCCCGTAAGGCTACCCCCCGTATGAAATGGCGTGCTGGAGTGGACATACGGGGCTTCTCTTCCCTTTACGACCCATCGCATTTCGTCAGCAACTTTCAGGGTGTGAACACCCTTACCCAACAATTAAAGGTAGAGGGTATGATGCCTCGGGCGTTTGCTGAGCTGCAAGGACTTTGTCACCGGTTGCAATGGAGTGCCGCATGCCACATACAAGCCAACCTTGCCAGCTACGAATACAAAGGACAACATCCACAAAACTGGCACCAAAGCAGCATAAGTCCACAAGTGCAACTGCTCTACCCCTTTGGCCGAGACAACTCACACCATGCCACGCTTCGCTACCGGCATGAGCTGCAAGACGTACCATACGCTGCCATGTCGCCCATCGTGCAATGGAGCGATACCTACAACTACTCGGTCGGCACCCCTGCCCTACAGGCTCCTTCACACCACAGCCTCACATTGGGAGCATCGCTATGGAACGATGCGCTGAACCTCTCTGCCACCTACCTGCATCAGCATAACGAGATATTCTGGCAGAGTTATCTGAGCAATGATTCGCGCACCCTCCTCCATACGAGTCCCACCAACCTCAGCCACACGCAGATGCTTACGTTTCATGCCGAGGGCAGATGGCATCCCCTTGATGGTTGGCTGCTGAAAGCCGAAGGTACCATCGACCTGCGTCCGGAGGATGAGGTGATGCAGGGCAACCACTATGACGAACTGCGATGGAGGCATCACTATGCCTTGCTCAACGACATACATTTGTCTGGTGACTGGAGCATCACGCTCAACTTCAGCATACAGCCTACCTACCGCATCTATAACCGAACCTATCACACACTATACGATGTAAGGGGGGAGGTCAGCAAGACATTTCTGCGCAAACGACTGCTTTGCGCCATACAGTTTGATGCACTTGGCAACCGCAGACATCTCGACCGCAAGATTGGAGACGTCACCACTTGCTACCGCTATACCTCACCTGTACAAATGGTAGGATTCCATCTGACCTGGCTCTTCTCGGGAGGAAGACACGTCAAGGTTGGCACTACCGAAGGTGGACAGCAATACCAAGAGATGAGGGACAGGTAGTCTCGCAAGCTTCAACTTGAACACATACGAAAGTTGAATAGTTGAATTACATATTTTCTTGCATTCTAATTATATACAATATAAATGTAGAATATGAAAAGGTTTATTTATTTCCCAGCAATCATAATGACTTGCCTGTTAGGAATCATATGTCTATCATCATGTCTAAATGACGAGGAAGATGTGGACGTTGTAAAGAACATAATCGTAGAGGTTGATTCACATCCTTGCGATGTTTACCCTTTCGGTTGGGATATTACAAGTCCTTCACCAGGCATGAAAATCAAAGAGGAAAAGAGCAACGAATGGCAAAATGAACCTCAGTCCGCAATTGAAGGTTTCACATTCGAGCCAGGCTACTTCTATACTTTGAAAGTAAAGAAGACTATTCTCGCCAATCCACCTGCTGACAGTGGCAATGTAAGGTATCAATTGATTGATGTTCTAAAAAAAGAAAAGGATCCTTCATACAATAGTCCGGTAAAAACCGGTTTAAATATTTGAAAATTAGTTTGTTATGTTAACTTTATTTAGTACTTAAAATTTGTTCAAGTGGCTGAATTTCAGTAACTTTAAGTGCTAATAAGAAGTAACATGAAACTATCAGA
>JAZLKL010000151.1:0-5789 GCA_045597585.1 Bacteroidaceae bacterium
AGGAAGCTGATAAGCAGGTCCTTGTTCATCTCCGTACCAAACAGCTTCTTGAAGGCGAAGTCGGTGTAGAAATTCACGTATCTTTCTTTGAGCGAAGGGGAGCACATAGGCATTCGGTTTTAAATTCACGACGCAAAGATACAAAACTTTTTTGGAGGAAGAAACAATTGACATCACAAAACTGCATGTGTAAACCACATTATGCAAAAGTGCCTTCGATATTTTGCCTATGTGGGAAAAAAGCACTAACTTTGCGGTCAAAGACCGCGAGGGCCACAATAATGGCAGCATACTGGGTGTACTCATACACAACGAGCCGAGCAAGCGTAGCCTCATAACGGGACAACACGAAAACAAAGAAACATAGATACATCTCAAAGAAACATAGATACTTATGAACTATTCAGGTTTGATTATTGCCGTCATCACCTTCCTGGTCATCGGACTGTTTCACCCCATAGTCATCAAGAGCGAATACTACTTCGGGACCCGCTGCTGGTGGGCTTTTGCCTTGGCAGGCATCATCTTCATCGTGGCCAGCCTTCTGGTGGAGGACGACACACTAAGTCCCGTACTAGGAGTGGTGGGATGCTCGTGCCTGTGGAGCATACTCGAGATATTTGAGCAGAAGCAACGCGTAGAGAAGGGGTGGTTCCCCATGAATCCCAAACGCAAAGACGAATACAAGCGAAATGATACAACAGTTTGAATTTACCCTCACCCCCAAGAGAAGAGGTTGCCACCTCGTGACACGCGAGATACTTGACCACCTGCCCCACCCTCTGCCCAAGGTAGGCTTGCTCAACCTCTTCGTGCAGCACACCTCGTGCGCACTCTCCATCAACGAGAATGCCGACCCCGACGTGAGGACGGACATGGAGAAGATTATGAACCACATAGTCAGGGAGAACGAGCCCTACTACGACCACGTGCTCGAAGGGGCAGACGACATGCCTGCGCATGCCAAGAGTTCGCTCTTTGGCGTCAGCCTCACCATACCCATCACGCAGGGGCGTCTGAACTTAGGCACCTGGCAGGGCATCTACCTGTGTGAGTTCCGCGACTACGGAGGGGCCAGACACATCGTGGCCACAGTGTATGAATAATTTTTTAATGCATTATGGCATTATCCAACATTGAGAAACATTACAACAAGCATCCCGAGGACCTGCGACTGCTTCGCCGACATGGCATAGTGGAGTTTGAGACCACGATGCACCATCTGCATCGATTCCTGCAACCGGGACAGTTCATCCTCGACATCGGAGCCGGTACCGGACGCTACACCTCTGCCCTGATGGCCGAAGGCTATCGCGTGAAGGCCGTGGAACTGGTTCGCCGCAACATAGAGGTGTTTCTGAAACGTGAGCCCACGGCAGACGTGATACAAGGCGATGCAAGACACATGCCCAACATACCAACTGCCTGTGCCGACGTCACCCTGCTGCTCGGACCGCTCTACCACCTCATAGACAACGAGGAGAAGCTCAAGGCGCTGAACGAGGCCAAGCGCGTCACAAAGCCAGGAGGCGTCATCTTTGTGGCTTACCTGATGAATGAATACAGCATACTGTCGTACTGCTTTGACGAGGAGAGGATAGGCGACTTCCTAGCAAGGGGTGTGGTGGACAAGGACTTCCACATACAGGCACAGGAGGGTGAGCTGTATGACTATGTTCGCTTGGACGACATAAACCGCCTGAACGAAAAGGCAGGACTGGAGCGCGTCACAATCTTCTCGCCCGATGGGGCTGCCGACTACATGCGCACCCGTCTCAACCAGATGAGCGAAGAGACCTTCTCGCACTTTATTGCCTACCAGAAGTGCATCTCGGAGCGCCCCGACCTCATAGGCGCAGGAAGCCATGTGGTGGATGTGCTAAGAGTAAGGTGATTGAAGTTCCCCACCCTTGGATGATTATGCCAAGATTATAAGATGATTCAACACAGAGACACAGAGGCACTGAGACTTTATTGTTTTTTAGAGGACAAAAACAGAAAACTCTGCGTCTCTGTGTTTTTTAAAAAAAAGAGCCGAGTGTCATCCCGACAACCGGCTCACAAAACATTAACACTACTATTAACACCTAAACATGATGCAAATATACTGCTTTTAGTTTGAACTGCAAACAAATATGCAAGAATTTGCATGCAAGTTAACACATTTTAACCAAAAAGCAGGGATATTACGCGTATTTTCATCTTTTTAAGATCCAGAGTCACTCCTCTACCACATACTCCGCAAGCGTATTGTTGAGGCGCACATAGCCACGCAGAGCCGTAAACACCAGTTCGAGCTTTCCGGCATGCGATGGGGTGAGCGTGAAGGTGAGCGTGCTGTCGCTACGCTCGCACAACTCCTCCTTGAACACATCGTTCTCGTTCTTGAAATAAAGTTCGAAGTTATCATCGAGCTTCTGCATGACGAACTTGTAGCTTGTGCCGGCCTTCAGACGTCCGGAATGAGGCATCTCCACAAAACGGAGCCGGTCGAGCGCACGGGCATAGAACGCCTGCAAGAAGGGGAAGCCCTTGCACTCGCCTTGTGCCAATTCCATGGCCGACGATGCCGTGAGTCCCACCCTCTCGAGCAAGGGGGAGCCGTAGCACAGGGAGGCATACTGCTCCTCCGACACCTTCTTGCTGAGATGCTGATACTTGGCCTTCTTGGGCATGTGGGTAAAGATGAGCCATTGGGGATCGACGTCGAACCACGTGAGGGGGGTGGGAAGATGACGAAACTCGCCGTTGACCACCGAACCGGCTCCCCATGTGGGGTCGAGCAGGATGTCGCCCTTCTCGGTCTCTACCGAAAGCCAGGCGTGCTCCTCTGCCCCGCCCTGGGCGTTGCGACTCATGCCATACACGAGCGACACCTTCAGTCCTACTGCCTCGGCCATACGGTAGTACAGTTCGCAATAACCCTGGCATACGCCACGGCGCTGGCGCCAGCACTCGTCGGAAGTGCGGATGTCGGTTTGCGTGTCGTACTTGATGTTGCGGCATATCCAAAGGTAGATGCCCTTGGCCTTGTCGTATTTCGAGGTAGCCTCCTTGATGGCCTCAAGGGCTATGAGGGTGAAGTCGTACTCGGAAGCCGACACGAAGAAGTCGGACGAGTTTACTGCCTTCTTCTTGGCTGAGGGCAGCTCTGTTATCTGCGTCAGTTCGGTAGAGCGAGGGCGACCTTCGTCACGCGTGCGCTCTCCCCTTTGGCGGGGTGAATCGGAGGTGCGCAACTCTCCACGGGCACGTGGAACCGGCGGCACCTGACCGTATGCCTGCATGCCTGCACAAAACAGCGAGGCTATGAGAGTAAATCTTTTCAAAGTCACGATACCAATGTTCATTTTCACCACAAAAATAGACAAAAAGAGATTTAAATCCTACTTTTCGATAAGAAAAACGAATATCTTCACTCATAATTTGCATATTTGGATAGTTATTCGTTATTTTGTACTACAAAGTTGGCATTCCATCCTCCTCATGGCACACCAAGAGGTAAGGACACGGAGCAACAGCCACATCTAAGCCAAAGCCCAAAAAGAAAAACCATGTTGACGATTATAATACCTGTTTTCAATGTAGCGCAATACATCCGCAAATGCCTGCAGAGCATACTGGAGCAAGGCATCGAGGACTACGAAGTGATTCTTGTGAACGATGCCAGTACCGACAATTCGCTGGGCATCTGCATAGAATGGTGCCAGGAGCATCCTGAGTTCCGCGTGGTGAGCCACGACAAGAACAAAGGACTCAGCGAGGCTCGCAATACGGGTATCGACATGGCCAAGGGAGAGTGGATAGCGTTTGTGGACAGCGACGACTATCTTGAGACCATGACACTCAGAAAGGTGATGCGCCACATCGACGAGAACATCGACGTCATTGAGTTTCCCATAACCACCCACATACACATGGGGAAAGGGCATACCGAGTACCTGCGTTTTACGCCCCAGGACATCGACTTCAAGCGGTGGCTCGACGAGAGGGGCTTCAACCATGTGTATGCCTGGAACAAGGTGTATCGCACCTCTCTGTGGCAAGACACACGCTACCCTGCCGGACGTTTCTTCGAGGACATCTTCACCACCCCCGTCATACTGAAGAAGGCACGTTGCATACGTCAGATTAACGAAGGTGCCTACCACTATCAGAGGCGTAGGGGAAGCATTAGCGCAGAGCCATCGGCAGAGGCCTGGAAGGACTACGTGGAGGGCTACAACCTGCTGGCCAAGATGCCCGAGGCTGCAGGCAACCATGAGCTCTATCTGCGTGGGCTGAACGGCGAGATCATGTACCACAGGGTGTCGGGACAGAAGACGCAGCTGATGGAACGCCGACGCATGCCCATGAGCTTTGCCTTTGCCCGTGGCAAGGGACTCACCTATCGCGACCGTCTCAAGATCTTGTGGTTCAGCATCACCATCCACTGATACCTCGTAAAGGCTCTTATCATGCCATACCGGCGGATGCCCTTGCGCTTGGGCAAGGGATAGAGGTGGAGCCTCTTCAGCAACGACAGCTTCTGCTTGATGAACGCATTTGAATAGGCATCGCGCATCAGGTTCACAAGGTAGCACATGGCCATGGTGTGCGTGCGTCGAAGCATGGCACGCCCCATTCCCTCGTTGGGCACAGACTTCTTGACGCGCTTGATGACGCCGATATAATCGTCGAAGCGCTTATTGAGATGCGCATGGTCGGTGCTGGTCATCGTGGTGCCTGGGTGCACGTTGTACTGGTATGCCACGATGGGTGTCATGATAAGGCGTCCGGCATTGACATGAAGGAAGGTGACAAACTCCTCGTCCTCATGGAAGATGCCGGGTGTGAAGCGCAGGTCCTTCAGGGCCTCACGACGTATGATGTAGGCGCATGCCGAAGGCACCACGTCGTTTCGCTCCATGAAGCGAAGCGCGTCGCCGTCGTAATAAGGCGTCTTGGTCTCCTTGTAGCGCAAGCCCACCATGTCGGGCTTCTCCTTGATGACAAGCTGCATCACCTCCTCATACTTCTCAGGTATCAGTTCGTCGTCGGCATCCACAAAGGCGATGTATTCGCCCTTCGACATCTCGATGCCGGTATTGCGTGCTGCACCCTGCCCCTGGTTCTCCTGTCGCACCACATGCAGATGGTTGTCGCCACGCTTCTGCACCCACGACTCCACCTTGGCCTCGGCGCTGCCGTCGTCGATAATCCAAGCCTCCCACTCGCAGAGTTTGCTGAAAAATGCAAGACTGTCAAGGCAACGGCCCAACTGCTCTTCCGATTCACGATAGCAAGGTATGATTACACTTAGAAACATGGCAAAAGAATTCCTGGTTTTTGGGGTTTATGGATATTTTCGTCACACATTAAACTCGTTGATGGCATTTACGATACGCATGGCCTGCTCTTCGGTGAGCATGGGCGAGAGCGGGAGCGAAAGCTCCTCGTTGTGGATGCGTTCGGTGATGGGATAGCGCAGCTCGTTCCACTCGGTAAAAGCCTCTTGCTGATGCGGTGGTATGGGGTAATGGATGAGCGTCTCGATGCCCTTGTGCTGCAGATAGGCCTGTAGTTCCTTGCGATGTGCGCATCGGATGGCAAAGATGTGATACACATGCTGTCCGACAAGCTTGGGAACCGCGGGCAGCGTGACCAGCGGATTGTCGATGTGCGACAGGTAGATGTCTGCCAGCTTGCAACGGTATGCGTTGTCGGCATCCAGGCGTGGCAACTTGACATTCAGCACGGCTGCCTGCAACTCGTCCAGACGGCTGTTCATGCCCACCATCTCCTTGACG